>CAQBGY010000698.1 GCA_948759685.1 uncultured Eubacterium sp. | reverse complement strand
GGACGCAAGCCAAGTTCTTTACCAGAATCACCTTGAGTCTGCCCTAAGATTTCAACTTAAAACTAAAATATCATGAATACAACATTACATAAAGAATGGACAGTTGCAGACATTTGCAAAGGATTTACTTATAATGAGTTGGAGGGCAAAGGTTTGTTCGGATTGAACGGACAACTTACTATCCAACCCGAGTATCAACGCCATTACATTTACAATGACGGAAAACGGGATGTGGCTGTGATAGAATCACTGCTAAAGGGCTATCCAATTGGGCTAATCTATTTCAACCGTACAGCAAATGGGCGATTTGAGGTGCTTGATGGGCAACAGCGTATTACCTCTATCGGTCGATTTGTTACAGGAAAATTCGCCATTAAGGACGAATCAGATAATGTGCAATATTTTTCGGGATTGCCCGAAGAACAGCAACAAAAGATTATGCAATCTCCTCTGCTCGTTTATGAATGCGAGGGTGAAGAAAAAGAAATTAAGGAGTGGTTCAAGACCATCAACATTGTAGGTATTCCGCTCAAGGAACAAGAGTTGCTAAATGCCATCTATTCAGGCGAGTTCGTGAATGCTGCCAAACGAGTATTCAGCAATTCTCAAAATGCGGAAATTCAAAAATGGAGTCATTATATCAAGGGGGATGTGAAACGACAAGATTATTTGGCGGAAGCTCTTAAATGGATTTGCGACAGCAAAGGAATGAGTGTAGATGCTTATATGAGTCAGCATCGTCATGATACCTCCACTGGTGAGTTGGAATGTTATTTCCGCTCAGTTATTGATTGGACATCTGCCACATTCACAATGGTTGAACGAGATATGTGCGGCTTGGAATGGGGACGGTTATATGAAACATATCATACCACTCCTTATAGTATTGACCATGTTACAGAAAGAGTAAAAGTCCTACAGGCAGATGAAAGCGTAAAATGCCCCCGTAACATTTATGAATATGTGTTAGGCGGAGAAATGGACAAGAAACTACTTGACATTCGTATATTTGAAGAATCGACAAAAAGAACAGCTTACAAACGTCAAACCGAGATGGCAGAGAAACAGGGTGTTTCCAACTGCCCACTTTGTGCTTCAGGGAATAATGCCAATAAGACCCGCATTTACAAACTGTCAGAAATGGATGCCGACCATGTGACAGCATGGAGCAATGGTGGGGCAACTAATATAGAAAATTGTGAAATGCTTTGCAAAACTCATAACCGTTCAAAGGGAAATAGATAAATGTATGTTATTTTGAGAGAGTTATATTTTTAATTCTCTCAAAATTATGAATAAGAAAAAAACATTTCAAGATGTTTCCAAGATATGGTGTGATGCAAAACGCCCTATAGTGAAACACTCCACGATGTGCGCTTATCTGCTTACATTGCAAACTCATTTGTTGCCATGGTTTGGCACAATGGAAACAATAGCAGAATGTGATGTACAGCAGTTTGTAATAGACAAATGTGCATCGGGATTAGCAAGGAAAACCGTCAGGGATATGGTAGCAGTGCTCAAGTCCATTGTTAAGTATGGGAATAAGCACGGGATTTTCCATTTTGAGGAATGGGAAATCGAATATCCCACTGATACGGAAAAGAAATTATTGCCTACCTTATCCTTGAATCATCAACGGATACTGATGAATCACTTGATAGAACAACCTACACAGCAAAATATAGGTGTATTGTTAGCCCTTTGTACGGGAATGAGAATTGGTGAAGTGTGTGCTTTACAATGGGAGGACGTAGATTTTACACAGAGAATAATTACTGTAAGACATACGGTTGGCAGAATATACAATTGCGAGTTGAAAACGACTGAAAGGATTCACACATCTCCTAAAACGAAGAACTCTTGTCGTGAAATTCCTATTTCAAAACAACTATTTCAGTCCTTGAAAACGGTTAGAAAACAATCACAATCTCCATATGTAGTAGGAACCTCCACTCAATCCAAGGAGCCACGCTCTTACCGTGATTATTTTAGCAGATTGCTAAAACGGCTTAATATTCCTCATTTGGTTTTTCATGGACTTCGCCATACATTTGCGACCAGATGTATTGAAAGTCAATGTGATTATAAAACCGTCAGTGTTATACTTGGTCACTCGAATGTGGCGACAACACTCAATTTGTATGTGCATCCCAATCTCAGCCAAAAGAAAAAATGTATTGACCGTATGAGTAAATTTTTAGGAATGGCTTAATATATGCAACTTACCTTTATGAGACATTTTGAAATGTCTCATAAAGGTAAGTTAATGTGACTTAGGGATATATTTTTACAATCTCATTCCCCGTTTACGTTTCTTCTTCCTGCGCAATATCTCCGCCATCTCCTGATTGGCTTCCGCATCGGCAGCGTTGCAGGATAAGCCGTTACCGTTCAGCAATCCCAATGAACCGCTGAAAAGTTCACCTCTTGCAGGGTCGGCAGATGCGCTTGGCGTATCTGCTGTATAGGTGTTGTTCGTACGTTCCACATTCCTGTTATGCTGCAAGGCTGCATCAATCTTGGAGTAACTGAAACGCCTGTCCACTTTGGAGCCGTTGAAGTGGTAGCCGTTCATGGTGAAGACCACGCCCTGCACCTCGTCCGTCTGCCCCTTGTGCTTGAAGCGAACTTTCACACCCTGACGGTGCAGGTTGGCGACAAGCACGTCCCAGTTGCCGCACCTGCCGACTTCCGTTTTCAGGATGTCGTACAGCCTGTACTTCGTCCTGTCAGGCTCTTTCAGCCGGTTACGCTTGACATTATCCTTGCCACCAGCCATATGCAGACCGTATTTCAAGGTAAGTTCCTTGCAGATACGGGTGCTGCGCAACCGTTCGTTTCTAGATCGGAAGAGCGTCGTGTAGG
>CAQBGY010000697.1 GCA_948759685.1 uncultured Eubacterium sp. | reverse complement strand
GTTTCAAATCAGGGATATAATAATCCCCTGCCAGTATATAATCAATACCATTTTCCGTTATCCGTTCCTTTAATTCACTCATACTTTTCCTCCTGACATACTTTCGTTTTGGTTGATTCAACCCATTATTCCCTTATATACTTTTTCAGACGTACAGAATTGTACCAGATAAAAAGAAATAAAAAAGACATGATTAGCTGAATTGTCGGCTGATCGTGTCCCTGTTCTGTTTATTTTTGTTTTGGGCAGCCAACTCTTCACGAATAAGTATGGCATATCTTTTCCGGTCTTTTGATAATTTAAACCGTAGGACTGCGACGTACCCCTTGTGTCAGAGGTATTGTAAAGGTCTATCGTTTCCTTACCCAAAATTTCCGCCATCTCTTTTAAGGTGGTCTTTTCCTTCCCTCCGAGGAATAAGGTGGTATCACAATTCCCTTCAATGGTGTCGGCGTTGTCCTTATAAATCGCTTTGAGCTGCGACTTCGACTGCAAGATAATGGAAGCTGATATTTCCCGGCTCCGGATTGTGGCAATCAGCTTCTCAAACTTTGGTATCTGCCCGATATTTGCAAACTCATTGAGTAAGCAGCGCACATGGACGGGCAATCTCCCATGATACACATCGTCCGCCCTGTCACAGAGCAGATTGAAAAGCTGCGTGTACATGATTGACACGATAAAATTGAACGTGTCATCGGTATCGGAGATAATGACAAACAACGCTGTCTTTTCATCCCCGATCATATCCAACCCCAACTCGTCATAGCTTGTCAGGTCACGCAGCTCCTTGATGTCAAAGGGGGCTAAACGTGCGCCACAGCTAATTAAGATGCTTTTCGCTGTCTTGCCCGCCGCCAGTTTGTATTTTTTATACTGCTTTACTGCAAAATGCTCCGGCTCTCTTTCCTCCAGCTCATCGAACATCAAATCAACGGGATTTTTAAATTCCTCGTCATCCTCCCTTGCTTCGCTGGCATTTATCATGTCAAGCAGGGTAGTGAAATTCTGTTCTTCCTCCACGCACTCATACCAGATGTACCCGATCAGTGCGGTGTAATAGAGCTTTTCGGCTTGTTTCGATAGGTAAGCCTTTGAAATTATCTCCAGCTTTTCCCCCGACTAGCACCGGACATGCGACTTTCACCGCATCCGGCGCCCCATCGATTGTGTTTTACATGCATTTAATCAGTCACCAAATATTATTGCATTATCCCCTCAAGGTATTCGCCGAAGTCGCTTGTCCAATGGTAAAACCGCCTGTTGGAATTGAAGTCTGCCCTGTCGTCTGTGCGGATTTGTTCAATGGTGGTTTCATCAACTCCATGCTCCCGCAATATTTTTTCCTCGGCTTCTTTCCAGATAAGCCATTTCCTGTTCTCACGTCCGTTGTTGTATGCCATTCTTTTTTCCTCCAATCTGAAATTTTTGAAATGTTAAAATCCAGATTGGAAAGGCGGCGAACGGCAACCAACAGCAGAAACAGCCCCTCGGCACATTCCGATAAAAAACGACAAAAGAAAAACCGCAAAAGTTCTGTGACCTCTACGGTTATAGGAGATACATATTCTGTTAAGTGGAGATTCTACTTCTGGTTTCATGGTGAGAAGTAGCGTTGCATAAGCAGGGATTTTTTTAACTGGCTTCCTGCCAATCCCCGATATGCTATGTATAAGTCAAATCTGCGTTGCATGAGCAGATAGATTACTGCCCGAAAAAAGAACATAAAAAAAACTCCAAACTCTAAAACAGGTCTGGAGAGTGTCTGTTAAGTTTTTTTGGCATAGCAAAATCGCCCGCCACACGCCGTTTTTTTTATTTGGTGGGCGTTCGCCTTAAAATCATATGAAATGAAAGAGAACCGACAGACTATGATATTAACTCACATGTTTATCGGCTCTGCATCTATGTGTCTGGCTCTTTAATAACTGCTATTTCAAATTTCTTGCTTTTCAAAATTGCTCATTTACCTTTTGGCATATTACTTCATTTCTTGACTTATAATTTTATAAAAGTTCACTATCTAAAGCTCGTAAATTTATGACAGAGACTATTTCCTGTTGTATTCTTTCAACTTCATCAATTCTAACTCTGCCAATACGGTTTCTTTCCTTTTTATAATCTACATCTGGAAATAATTTTTCCAGCAAATTATTTATTTCTGGAGATGCCCCCATTGAAGCTATCACAAGTGATGTCATATCATATTGTTCCAGTATATCTCTTAATTCGTTTTCTGGAACTTTTGATAATTGTTCAAAATCAGTTATTTTTTTAGTCGGTATATTCGGCTCTAAAATATCATTTATTGTAATTCCGTAAAGCTTAGATATTTTTAACAGAACCTCTAAATCTGGAATAGCTGCTCCTGTTTCCCATTTTGAAACAGCTTGTCTGGATATATCCAACCTTTTTGCTAATTCGTCTTGTGTGAAGTTATGTTTTTTTCGCAGTAATTGCAAATATTTTGAAATGATGTTTGTATTCATAAAAATTTCCTCCTTTTTTCTATTATAAAATGACCTTATAGAAAAATAAAGAGCTTGAAAAGTGCCAAAAAGCAATTAGCGGTTGCTGTCATTTACCTTATTTCGATGGATGTCTTATCTGTATTCGATGTATCGCAGACTTTCTAGTATTGTAAGATAAAGCAGTAAAATGAAAAATCTTGACTGTCTGTGTAAGAAAAAACAGAGCCAACAAACTGTGGTTTATTTCACAAGTTCATCGGCTCTGCGTCTTTGCGTCTGGCTCTCTGATAACAGACATATTCATTTGTCGAACATTTATAAGAGTTTCCTGCTTACATTTTGGGCAAAATAAAGGAAATTTCTCAAGTACCGTATCTTCACGCAATTTCAATCTCGTCT
>CAQBGY010000696.1 GCA_948759685.1 uncultured Eubacterium sp. | reverse complement strand
GGAAAAGCCGGAAACATTTGAAACTGTAGGCTTACCTATCGCAATCTGGCGCGAATGCTCATGTACGGTAAAGAAGCAAGCAACCGAAAACAAGAGATAGACCGCCAGTACCACACTATTCCGAATCAAAGACCAAAAGACAAACATTTTGAAAAACATGGAAAAATTCAATGTGAAACCGACAAGAAAATCTTAATATACAACCTACGGTTGAGTTTCTGTAGTTTTTCATAAACATGCTTATAATTGTTTTTCATTTAAATACAAGTTATAATAAAATCACGGTTGCAATCGAAATTAAAATATGAAAAACCAAACAACAATTACGGAGGAATATCATGTTTAATTCAACTGATTTTGGAAAAAGAGTAAGAGATTTTCGCACAAGAAAGAATTACTCCCAAAAGGAGATTGCTCTTAGAATAGGCGTTTCCGAACAAGCTGTATCCAAGTGGGAGAACGGCGACTGCCTGCCCGATGTTTACAACTTAAAACTGTTAGCACAAATGCTCCACATTTCTGTTGACACATTATTGGACACCCAGATGCAGGATTCGGAGAAAATTGTGGAAACCATTACTGTCTGCGGCGCACGTTTCGATATAGTCGAAAAACCTGATGCCATACTTGCGGGGAAAATTATTTATGCAAAGGATTTCCCCGATATTAACAGCTTTTATTCCGCAGTAGACGCTCTTGCGGCAGACAGAGACAAGCCCTACTTCAATACGCTGAAGGAAAACGTCCTGCCAATATATGATATAAACTTAAGCGTAAATTTTTGGCTTGATGAACAAAGCCGCGCATACGGCGTGGTAAGAGAAGTTATGACGGAAGAGCAGCCCACAGGCATGGATATTTACAAAGTTCCTGCGTCGCTATATATACGAGCGTACACAAATAAAGAGACTTCAAGAATTGTCTGCAAGGAACAATGCGAAATATGGGAGCTTTTTGCATACATCAGAAACCATTTTATGCCGTCCCACCATTTCAAAATGGCTCAAAACGGAGCACAGGAAATGGAGATGTTCGACACGTCCGACCACAGCTCCGGTTACGCTTATATACCTGTGGAAAGAGACGTGTAATTGATTTCCAACTTCTAAAGAGAGTGCCTTATAACATAAGACAGCAGCTTATTACAGTCCTGTTTAAGTTCCGCTTTGACGGACAGGCTACATAATATAAGGCTGCACCAACGCCGGGTATTAAAAAACGGGGCAGACATATACCTCACACGTTTGGAATACGGCGCACTCTGCTACCTTGCCGCCAGTCCGGGGCGGGTATTCACAAAGGCGCAAATCTTTGAATCCGTGTGGAGCATGGAAAGCGAAAGCTGCCAGTCAAGCGTTGCCAGCGTGATATGCAACTTGCGGAAAAAGATAGAGCCGGACAGCAAAAACCCCACCTACATAAAGACCATTTTAGGCATAGGCTACAAGTTTGCTTCCGGGGAATGACAACCGAATAACCGCCGCCATTTTAGGCAGTCAGAAAGCAGGAAATCAAGAAAAGGTTTCCTGTTTTTCTCCTATTGATGAGAGGGCACATACATAGCACACAAGTAGCACACAAACGAGAGCATAAAAATCTTGTGTCTTGCGTAAGACTTTTGTATAATGCGGTTATCAGAAAAAAGGCGGTGTTTTCATGGATAGAACAGCGTATAAGAACCGGCATATCAAAGAGCATTATGACAGAATAAATTTTGTTATTCCCAAAGGCGAAAAGGACAGAATAAAGAAAATATGTTCTGAAATAGGGGCAAGTGTCAATGAATATCTTTATATGCTTGTGTGTAATGACCTTGCGGACGGTACAAGCAGAATGGCAGAGAAAAAGCAGGGCTTTAATGCAGAACAGGAACGGATGCTTGAAAAGTGGCAAGTACCAAGAAAATATTATGAAATGATAGAAGATTTGTCCTATATCAAAGACGGGGGATATTTTATCTATCTGAAAAAGGGCTATGTAAATGACGTGACAGGCAGCAGGAATATACATTGTATGAAAATATGGCAAGATATTCTTTAAGGACAATCAGAAATAAAGCCTATGAAGCTGGTTACAAAGTAAGCAAAGGTTTTCGGCATTATTTGTATAATGGTGCAGTTGTGAGAGATTGCAACGGAGAACCATATACTGGATATATTGTTGAAGATCTAAGTACAGGTTTTCTTGTTTGGGATTGCTACGATTCCAATACTGCCTTTGCGGTGCCAGTTCTATTTATTGGCTTTACCATTATTTTCCTTATGGAAATAAAGGTATTCCGCGAGTAATGCTGATCGGACGGACACCGCAAAAGTTTATTCCTGTAGATGAGCGGGCAAGGCGTGAAATTATTAGCGGCTATGCAAGTGGAAAATGGAGGTAGATCATATTATGGATAAGGACACACTTATAAACAATCTGCTTGCGAATTACGGCAAATACGGCGTTACCAGAGCAGAATTAGAGCCGATTATAGATGATGGCATAGAACTATGGTTTGTCATTAGAAGCTATCTACAGCGGTTTGAAAATGAGCCTTGCATCTGCATTTAATGAGCATGAGTATTTCTCTTTAGATGATGTAATGGCAATAACCGGGGAGAACCGGGAAGAACTTTTACAGAGGATAGAGCAATGCAGACAGGAGTTGATAGAAGTTGGAGAAAACCCGGACGAGTATTTCAAGCATGTAGTGCCACAGAGGGCAGCAGTCTATTACTTCCTTAACGGTTTGCATTAACAGAATTTAATTGTAAAAATAAACAAAGGCAGGGCGTTAATCCCCTGCCTTATATGCATATTTATTAAAGTGCCAATTTGTATAATGCCAACAGATTAAGACTTACACCCTCTTTTTCTGCTTCAATGGCTAATCTTTGA
>CAQBGY010000695.1:1605-2881 GCA_948759685.1 uncultured Eubacterium sp. | reverse complement strand
TGGCATAATACAACCTCCTCTGCTGAGGTTATTATACCACAATGCGAAACATAAGTCTAATTAAATCGGATTATACTAGTACGCTTAAAGAGGGGGTTATACCCCTCTTGCACACATAACAATCAATATTTAGAAATTTACTTCCAAACTTCCATCTACATTTGGCGTATAAATAATGTACCGTTTTATGATTGACAATCTGCGCTTCAAAGGCTCTCTGTCCTTATGCGGCTATCGCGGAATCTTCTTCTCTTTTCTAAGATATTCCAAAAAAGCCGTGCAACCGTTGACCACATCCCGGTATGTATCATCAAACCTAGAACTGTACCATGGGTCTATGCAATCACGGTTTGACCCGGCAAATTCCAACATCTTATAAATTTTATCTCCCGCTTTGTGCCCTGTCATGCGCTCCATATTCCTTATATTCATGGAATCCATACCGATCAGGTAATCGTAATAATCATAATCGGAAGCTTTCAGCTGAACGGCTCTCTTGCCGCTGCAGCTTATTCCATGCTTCGCCAGCTCCTCCCTCGCGGGAGGATAGACAGGATTACCTACCCCGTTCCATATTTCCTCCGTACTGGTGGCTGCAGAAGCAATTTCAAATAAGTCGGCAATGCCCTGTTTTTCTACCATGTCCTTTGGGACGAACTCGGCCATGGGACTGCGACAGATGTTGCCGTGGCAGATGAATAACACGCGAATCATAAAATTCAACTCTCTTTCTCTATCTTCAAAACTCGTAAAATCAGACTGTGTAAAAGCTGTGTAAATCACTCGCTCATCGTCTTAAAACCCTTGATTTATAAGGCTTTGCGAGGCTCATTCCATATGTTGCCCCAGCAGACAAACAAAATCTTTATCATACTTTTTCTCCTTGATTTTACTGGATTTCCTCAATTCTCAGAACTCATTATTTCGGCTTATTTTGGCTTGTTTTGGCGTGCTTTTTTCATCAAACTGTGTAAAAATCTGTGTAAAACACACCCTCAAAATCAGTTTTACACATCGCCCTATTTTTTGGCATTTGGATGGTGTAAATGGCAGAATAATAAGAAAAATATATAGGCTCCGCAGAGCCTTTTCCCTTTATTTAAGCCATCTTCCAACCCTTCTCCTTAAGCTTAGCCTCCTGTCCGTTAGCACGAGAAATCTCCTCTGCTGCTTCCTGTGCCTGAGCAAGCTTCTCCATCTCTTCCTTAGCATCATCCAATTTAAGGTGAGTGTAAGTGTTAAGTGTTACTGAGATGTCGCTATGTCCCATCAAGTA
>CAQBGY010000695.1:0-1595 GCA_948759685.1 uncultured Eubacterium sp. | reverse complement strand
CGGATTCATGCCTGACTTAGCCATGTTACTACAATAAGTATGACGGCATACGTGAGGTGAAATCTTAGGCAGCTGAACTCTATAGATGCTATTATACCTGTCCACTGCATGCTGGAAGTACTTCTCCCAGTGCATAGCCACCATAGGCTTTCCATCCTTATCAAAGCAAAGGAAACCAGAATAACCATCAATCATAGGCTCCACCTTCATCTTAGGTCTTGCCTTGATAATATTCTGAAACGCCTCATAAACATCATCCGTCATGGGAATAACTCTTCTACCGGCGTATGTCTTTGTCGTATCGATATAAACCAACGTCCCGGTCTTCTGAAGCTGATGGTCGATATTGATGGTTCTATTCTCCATATCAAGATCAGCTAAAGTCAATCCTGTAAACTCTGAGATACGCATTCCTGTCTTAAACAGAATATACATACCATCATAATACTTAGAGTAGTGTGTGTCGTTCTTAACGAACTCCAAGAAGGCTCTTTCTTCTTTTCTTGTAATTGCTTCACGGGTCACTGCATCATTGACCAGAACAGTAGCCATCTGAAATTCAAATGGATTCTTTCTGATAAGATCGTCATCAACTGCCATCTGGAATGCAGGTCTTACAACACCTCTGATAGTGTGAATTGTTGAGAAGCTCTTGTGGTCTTCCTGCTGCAGCTTGATAAGCCAAGCCTTAGCATCCGACAACTTTACCTTATCAATGCGTTTCTTTCCAAAAGCTTCTGCCTTTAACACATTGACGACAGTTCCATATCCGGCACGGGTAGTATTCTTAACACCAGTCTTCTGTGAAATATACTTTTCTACCAATGTAAGTACTGTGTAGCCGTCTCCATCAGGAACGATGTCATCATCAACATCTCTCTGCACTCTTTTCTCAATGTCTCTCAGTGCTCCGTTATCTTTCTTGCCTTCAGGTACTGTATCCGTCTTTACAAGTCTCCAACTGTAAAGGCACTGTGTCTTGCCATTAGCATCCACATAACGATACATATATTTACCATCGGCTCTCTGGCTCTCTCCTGTGCGAAGAATGCGATTCTTATTATCACGTCTTTTTTCGCTCATGTAATCTCTCCTTTCAATCGGGAGAGCCTTGATATCTTTTATTATTACTGTAGCATGGGTATGTATGCGCCCATGTCCTTAAAAGTATATCACAATAATGGCTCTTCCGCTACAAAAATATTTAAAATTTACACTGTGTTCATGATCCTACTCAGATCACTGTCATCTGACTGTCTAAGTACTTCTCAAACTGTTCCCTTTTGATAAGGGCACGATTGCCATTCCATAACAGGAACTCCTCATCCGCATGTGCTTTGCAGAATAGGCGAAGCTTCTTATAACTAATGCCAAAATATTCTGCAGCCTCTTCCAGAGTCAGTGTGTATTTTTGCCACCAAGGCAGCGATTGCTTTTCTGCTGAATTCATAAAGCACCTCCGTTAAGTAGTAAGGAATTAGCTCCTCCTACTGGTCAAAGGAGATTCAGACCGAGATTTTCCGAGTTATGCCGAAAAAAGACGTAAACGGTAGATAGTGCGTACCTCGACTGCGAGGGAAAAATGTGTGACAATA
>CAQBGY010000694.1 GCA_948759685.1 uncultured Eubacterium sp. | reverse complement strand
TTAGAATTGGTATCTGTGCGGATGTCATAAGGCTCTCCAGCATCCAGAATGTATGGCCAACGGAGGGTCCAAGTATGATTTCCCACACCTGCCTGATTCCCGTCGTAAGTCGAGTAAGGAGTTATAATCGACTGCATCAGGCGCGGATCACGATCTTCATATGCCTGACGTATTCTCGCCTCATTCCCTTGATCCAAATATTTGCTCATATCAGCACCATAAGAAACCATATTATTATAAAGAGCCTGATAATTAGAAGTCGCTTCAGTCGTTCCCCATTCTCCTTTACCGGATTGAAGCCCGTCACGCAAAAAGAAAGCAACCCTTTCCTGGGGAGTCATCGAATGCCATCCGGGACAATATTTTTCCCAATCAAATTCAGAGCCGTCCGCACATTCGTACATTTCCACAAAAGCTGGATTCGGGAGATAATTGTTCCAAGCAGAACCACCCGTACAACGATTACCATAATTGATACCTCTCGGATTCCCCATACCACTTGTCTCAACACACTGTATTGAAAAAATCATCTCATCGCATTGTTCGTTAGCCGGTTTAAAAAGCTGAAAGAAATCTCTGTTTCCTTTTACACCATTACTCGGACTGTAAAGTGAATATCCAAGCCCTTCAATTGCCTCAAAGTCTGCAAGAGCCTTCGCATAATCTCCCATAAACTGATAAGCATAACCTCTGAAAGCATAAACAGCACCTTTTGTTACACGCCCATAACTACTATTACCTTGAGCATATTTACCAGGAAGATTAGGTTCATTGATACAATCCGTAAGGTCTGAAAGAACTTGATCCCATACCTCAGCTTCCGATGAACGTGCTTTAGTTGCTTCCGAACTCTCTACATTTTCCGTATAGATAGGAACGCCTCTCCACAAGACATTCAAATGATAATACGCCCAAGCACGCAGAAATTTACATTCGGCTTTCAGTCGCGCTTTCTCGCTATCCTCCATTTCCGGGACATTATCAATGTTGTTGATAACATCATTAGCCCTATACACAATCGTATAATAATATTTATAATGATTGCCAACATTTCCATTCGAAGGCGTGCAAGAACCGGAAATCACAAAACAATTATTTTTCCAGTTCATATCGATATCCATTACGGACGACCAAGCATCAAACGGAATACCGATAGAAGGACTATCGTAATTTTTAGAGAATTTCTCATACAGTTCATTATAAACTCCCATCACTGCTGCACGGGCAAGGATAGGGCTGGTCCACACATTAGAACTTGAGAAACTATAACTTGGAGATGTATCAAGAAGATCGCCGGCACATCCTCCTAAACCAAATAACATACCCGATAAAGTTCCGATGATAGCTATTTTTCTAAATATTTTTTTCATATTCTCAATATATTAGCTGTTTCCAAAATAATTAAAAAGTTAGAGTAATACCAAAGGCATACTGACGCATAGTAGAATATCCCATGCTAACACGCATTTCAGGATCCATACCGGAAAAGCCTGTAATCGCAAAGAGATTTTCCCCGGAAGCATAGACACGAAGTCTTTCAACATAGAACTTTTTAGAAAGACTTTTAGGCATTGTATATCCTAAAGTCAAATTTCTAAGTTTAATAAAATTCCCTTTCTCCAAATGAAGCGAAGAACTTGCCGAACTCTGAGCCCCCGATACATTGACCAAACGAGGTTGTTTTGAAGACAGATTGGTTCTCGGGTCCGATGGATTTTCAGGATCATAGAAATAATGATCATCCGCCACCGCATCCGGAATTGCATAACCATAAGTAGTTTCACTTGAATTCCTTGCCCTACCATAGTAGTAAATACTAAATCCGGCAGATCCACCCCAAGTCATAGAAAAGTCGAAATCTTTCCAGTTTGCACTGGCCTGGATACCAAAATTATATTTAGGAGTTGTTGAAGTTTTCTGAAATTCAGAATCATATGAATTACCGTAAACACCATCTCCATTCGCATCCGCATAAATATACTCGCCATACCAAAGTGCATTTTTAGCGATATTATTATAAGGTTGGAAAGTATAACCTGCCGCTTGCATGGCCTGAAGCCATTGCATGTCGTTTTCCGTACGGATCATACCATCTTTAGGGCCACCATTTATATTGACCGTACCGTCCGCATTGAAATATGAACCGTTACCGTTATAAACATTAGGAAGATAAAACTCATTGATCTGATGCCCTTCGATTACTCTTGTAGTACTACCGGTAGAAACATCTCCTATATTGGTAGAATACTCCGTATGTTCCTCATTCCATCCTCTTTCCAATTTACCTTTATATTTGCTGACAAAGTTTTTATTAAAAGAGAACTGGCCTTTAATGCTATAGCTGAAATCCTTGCCGATATTGTCTCTCCATCCAAGCTCCAATTCAACACCCCTGTTCGTAACTTCCGCAATATTTTCTTTCGGAGCAGTCGCATTCCCCATCACCATATACATATCAGGAGTGTACAGAATTCCGGTCGTCAACTTATTATAAACATCTATATTACCGTTCAATTTATTATCAAAGAAGCCAAAATCAAGACCAGCATTGGTAACGGCTGTCTCTTCCCAAGTAAGAGCAGCATTGGCAATAGAAGTGATAGCGATACCACTTGTCAAAGCTTGACCGGTAGAATAATTTGCCGCCGAATAGACAGACTGCCAATCATAGTTGCCGATTGCATTGTTGCCCAGTTTACCCCAAGAAGCACGAAGCTTTAAGTTTGCCAGCCACTGTACCGGTTTAAGCCACGACTCCTCATTCATACGCCAACCGGCCGAGAAAGAAGGAAAAGCGCCCCAACGATAATCGGGAGCAAATTTTGACGAGCCATCATAGCGCAAGTTAAACTCAATCAAATATCTGCTCTTATAAGCATAATT
>CAQBGY010000693.1:1143-2886 GCA_948759685.1 uncultured Eubacterium sp. | reverse complement strand
GAGTTCAGACGTGTGCTCTTCCGATCTCGAAAAATAGTCAAAAGCATCTTGACTTGCAACAAAACAAATAGTTCCTTTATCACAAGTAATATGACTATTTACAACAGCACATTCCGTTCCATAAGGAATATTCACATTGCCACACTGAGCCAATTTCTTATATCGTCTTATTGCAACATATTTGTTATAAATTTGCATTTACACAATCTCCTTTTTTATTTTAATCAAGCACTACCGTTGAGCCGCCAGATAAAGTAGTCAAAATCTTTTGAATCTGTGCTTGTGCGGCAGCAATATTACTTTGCATCAAGGTATTTAAATCTTCTGGCAATTCCATACCATAGACAATACCAGCCAAATCATTAACATCAGTAGTACGATTTACCAACACACGAAGCATATTGTTATACGTGGTATGGTATGTAATCATAGACTGAGCCGCAACATAAATTGCTACAATGTCAGATTTATTGTATGTGGTACATTCTTTACCATCAGCATGATACGGATATTCCTCTACACCAGCCATCACAGAATAAAACATATTGGTAATGTTATTCTGATCATAACTATCTAAAGAAAAATGTTCAGTAGTATCACCGCTGTTAGATGTAGGCACATCAACACCAGCTTCGATTGCACCATTACAATAATTACGAAGTTCATTCAATTTAGCTGTCCGCAATAAATTCATCATTTCATCTGTCACAGGATTATCTTCGCCAATAGGAAAGACGGTCAGATAATCAGCAACAGTAATCTTGCAGTTTGTCAGCAATTCATTAACCTGTTCTTTGCACCACAACGCAGGATAATATTTCTGAACCATTTCTAAAGCTGTCATATTCCATCCTCCCTTAAATAAGATTTGCCATTACTCGCATATAATCAAGTTCAGCAGTACGTTCTACTTCACTATCTAATTCAAAAACCGCAACCTGTTCGCAATCCTGATAATCGGTTGAATTAGTAATGGCGTATACAATGCCACCAGCTACAATAGCATCTGCTTCGCCTTTGGGACATTCAATATTCGTATTAGTTTCGGCAATTTTCCGAATAAAAACCACTTTCTGAAATACCCCAATCAGTTTGTCGCCAGACATTAATTTATACATTCTTCATCCTCCTTATCATAAAAAGTCTCACGAATTTCCCTTAATAAGTCAAACGCCTCAGCACTTTTGCTTCTATTTTTTATACGATAGTCCCAGCGGTCAACTAAAGGAATAAAACCATTCATATAACGTTCGTATCGTGTACGATCCAATTCTTCCATCTTGGCCTCATACTCTTTAGGTGACGTAAAATAGAACCATCCAATTTCATAGTTCCATCTTGCATCCAAGGTACATTTGAATTTCTTATCCCATTCAGCCAACTCTTGTTCAAACAGACTGATAAAATACAAATCCATATCATGCACTGTTTTATAACTATCGCACCTTGCAGCGTGTGACCGCCAAGATTGATAGGAGGTAAACACATCTTCTGCGCTCATCTTTCCTTCATCAACCCATCCACGAAAGATTTTTAATTTACGCCGAATTGCCTTAATGCTATTACGGCTTAATTTAATAATAACCTTTCCAGTAGGCTCTAAGCGAACACGCATTTTAAGAAATTTAAAACTATGATTCTTAAATGGAGTTATTTTGCATTTCTTTTCATTTAGTTCAATTCCCATTTCATTAGAGAGTTCAACTAAGGTATTATGCAATCCTTTTAAAAATTCCAAAGAAT
>CAQBGY010000693.1:0-1133 GCA_948759685.1 uncultured Eubacterium sp. | reverse complement strand
GGGCTGGCATAATCTAAAGCAATATTCTGTGATACTTGACTACCCAATCCAACACCACGAGGATTATCCGGGTCATGCTCCACACCGCCTAATTCAATAAAGTCATCAATTAATTGACAACCAATCTCTTGTAACTTAGGATCAAGGATATGCTTCTTTAAACGTTCTTTCGCTTTATCGTGTGGTATTGAAGCGAAATATCCATGAAAATCAAATTGATAAATTCCACCCTCCAGACCAAATAAACGATAATGATGATGTAAGAATTCAACAAGTCTTTTTAGAGTCATATCCATTCCCTTGCCGGGTAGACTTGCGCTATTATCGTAAATAAAACTTCTGGAATAGGCTTCTGTCATGATTTCATCACAATAACATTTTTGAACACTACGATCTTGAATAACCAAAGAATTAATATCACGCTCTTTACCATGTTCAACAGTTTTGAAATGTTTGAAACCACCTGATTCATATGTGCCATTGAGAACTCGTTCTTGCAAAGAATCAGTCTGCGTCAAAAGCACTGACTTGAAATTGATAGTAGAGGTTTTCCAGTTCACTCCTTCGCAGCAGCTTTCACCAGCGTCCCACATTTTATCAAATTCAAACACATCCTCAAATGCCTTGCCGCAGACCAACCTTGCTTTTTCTTCTCGTTCTCTTTTACGCTTTTCGTATCTTTTCTGTTTTCTTTCCTCGCTTGTCATATTGCCAAAGAACAAATCCTTTCCGTATAGCCTTATCATCCACTGGCGAATACGTCTACGCATCACAACCGTATCCGTTGGCAGTTTCCGATGCTGATTTACTAAGCTACGTAACTATGCACCTATGAAATTTAAGGGAGCAACGTGCCACGGATCATTAGCCGAAGCCAATTACCGCAAGAAGGAAACGGGATGCTACTTCCTTCCGACACACCGCTCAAATCAGCAAAATGTCAATAAACCATGCAAGCAGCGTCCAGATGCAAGTATCGAAAAAGTATTTTAGGATGCCATCAGGCAGAGCCACGGCATACATCCTCCTTCTGAAATAACGGATATTGTGTTCGCCAGTAAAGGCCAGTATTTTTCAGCCTATAAGGGCTACTAAGTCTAATCCAAGTTTGTGTACTAAATTTGATGCACCAC
>CAQBGY010000692.1 GCA_948759685.1 uncultured Eubacterium sp. | reverse complement strand
TCCTTATCTTTATGAAATCTTCAAAAATGTGCAGTACCCTTTATGTATCAAAATCAAGAAAGGAAATGAAACATTATGGATTTCATATTGAAAACAACAAATCTTTGCAAGAGCTTTGGAAAACATTCCGCTGTAACAGATGTGTCAATTCATGTACGGGAAAATAGCGTATACGGATTATTAGGTCCGAATGGAGCAGGAAAATCTACAATCTTAAAGATGGTAACAGGTATGCTTCATCCTACCAAGGGTACGATTGAATTTGCCAATCACTCATGGAGCAGACAGGATTTAATGCATATCGGAGCTTTGATAGAAAATCCCCCGTTATATGAAAACTTGACGGCGTATGAAAATTTAAAAGTAAGGACTATTTTGTTGGGGTTGCCAGAGCAGCGTATCAATGAAGTGCTGGAGCTTGTGGATTTACAAAACACAGGAAAGAAAAAGGCAGGACAATTTTCAATGGGAATGAAACAGCGGTTAGGCATTGCGATTGCATTGCTAAACAATCCGTCTTTACTAATTCTCGATGAACCGACAAATGGATTAGACCCGATTGGCATCGGAGAGCTACGAAACTTAATCCGTCTATTTCCACAAAGAGGAATAACGGTTATATTGTCAAGCCACATTCTTTCAGAAGTGCAGCTTATTGCAGATGACATAGGTATCATTGCAAACGGCAGGTTTGGATATGAAGGTAAAATGCAGCATAGCGAAAACCTTGAGGAATTGTTTCTTAAGGTCGTTGAAGAAAACAGGGAGGTAATGTGATGAAAGAATATGTATCTTCCGAATGGATAAAGCACAAACGGACTTTTGCAATAAAACTCGTTATTCTCGCCCCTGTTATTACCCTGCTTATGAATGTGTTTGCACCAATGTGGTATCAGCAAAACTCATTTAACTGGTGGTATGTTTTGCTTTTCCCTGGATTTCTCACTTTGCTTTGCACGATGTGTGAACAACGGGATGGCGGAAAGCTGAAATACAGAAGTCTTATCCCGCTGCCTATAAAACTTGAAAATGCGTGGATTGCAAAGGCAATCGTCATATTGATTTTGGATATTATAGCGAATTTCATTTTTTTAGGGTTGAATATGCTTGGCGGTATAGCGGTTTACTTTATTTATGAAATCCCAATCAGTATATCGCTATTTCAAGCTGCGGCAGGTATTTTTTGTATTATCGTAGCTTCTATGTGGGAAATTCCAATATGTTTGTGGCTGTCGAAAAAGATTGGTGCATTTGCGACGGTTGTAATAAACGCAGGAATAGGCTCAGCCTTGGGCGTAATATTTGCAAACACAAAATACTGGATTTTTTGTCCGTATAGTTGGATGCCACGCTTAATGGTTCCAACAATCGGTATTTTGCCAAATGGAGTGCCTGTTTCTGAAGAAGCAGGAAATTTGCCAGTATCATTGGTTATGGTTATTTTAGCATTGCTGCTTTCTGTAATACTATTTTCAGCTTTAATAAGGCTTGGTGCAAAAGGATTTTCACGGCAGGAGGTAAGATAATGGGAACAGTATTAAGATGTGTCAGAGCAGATTATCTAAAAGCAAAGCGTTCTATGTTGAATGTTATTTATATAATCGTGCCTCTTATACTTGCTTTGGCATTTGCAGGCTATTTTCATATTTCGAGTTGGAACAGAACACTTAAAATAAGTGCTTTCCTTGAAATGTTGGGCATAATATATCCTTTTCTGGTTGGAATTATTGTGGGAATTATTGCCCAGCGGGAAAGTCAGGCAGGTCATTATCAATTTATACTTAGTACTGTTTCTTCAAGAACGCACATTTATATAGGGGAACTATGTTTTCTGCTGATAAATTCTTTGCTATTTTATACACTTGCAGTCGGCAGTTTTGCCCTTGTGTTTCCGTTTACTTCTATAAGCGGATATGTGCAGGTTATAGGGTTTCTGCTTTTATCTTCTACACCTATATACCAAATACATTTTTTGTGTGCTTTTATATTTGGTAAAAGTGCTTCTATGGGGCTTGGAATTGCGGGCAGCTTACTATCTGCGATTATGCTCACAGGTTTAGGAGATGTATGCTGGCAGTATATTCCGTGGGCATGGAGCGTTCGGTTTATGGATTTCTGGCTTCTTGCGACTACGGACAAGGATGCTTATTTGCAGGGTTGCAGTACCTTCTATGTTGGAATTATAATAAATACCGTAGCCATACTTGTGCTATTCGCTGTTAGCATTATGTGGATTAGACTATGGGATGGAGGGAAAGAAAATGATTAAAAAAATTCGATTGCTATGCGTATGTCTGATAACTTTAACCATCTTTTTTATGGGTTGCAATAACAGAATATCAGACACGGCGGATAAGAATAATATGTTGAATGACACTCTGCCCAAATACGAACTGAATGTTGCTGATTATAACGAGATAAGTTTTGACAATAAGACATATATCATTACTGAAAAGACAATCTCATATTCAGAGTTAGAGGAAGAAATCGGGCAGGTTTCTCAAAACATTACAACGGTTGAGGGAAATAAATTGCGATATGGATATGTTTATAATATTGATGAAACAACAGATATTGCGGTAAACATCAATGAGAAGTACTATATTGCGGAATTAGCAGATTGATAAAGGAGGTGCTTTGAGTTGGCACGATTGTTAGTAATTGATGATGAGAAAGCCATTCTTGACTTAGTTAAGAATAGCTTGGAAAAGGATGGACATATCGTTACTGTATGCGAAAGCGTGGCAGATGTTACAATAAATGCTTTAAAAAATTATGATTTGATTTTGTTAGATATTATGATGCCGGATGTTGACGGATTTATGTTTTGTAAAAAAATCCGAGGAATTGTAGACTGCCCTATTCTATTTCTCACAGCAAAAGTAA
>CAQBGY010000691.1 GCA_948759685.1 uncultured Eubacterium sp. | reverse complement strand
ATTTTTCTAATTGCAGGGAATGAGGTATATTATCATACAGTAGTATAGTTTGGCGGTTTACTTCCGGCAGAGAGCTGCAAAAAGGTGCGTCAAGTGATGCGTATAATTTTGCCACAAAAGAGCAGAGACTCCTTCGAATCTCTGCTCTCTTAGTTACTTTCTAAATCATACAATGGTATCTCAATTCTTTCTTGTATACTTATTCAAAATTCTTGTAAAAAATATTCTATTGTATATTTTGACTGCTATTTTACAGTACAAAGTGTTTATCCTCTTGAAGCACTACAGGTAAAATAGATAATTTGATACTTTTCCGCAAGCTTTCCTACAAAATCCATACCTGCATTAACTTTTTTGTCATCTAAGTTCGTAAAAGGATCATCCATTATGAGAGGCGGTTCTTCTTCCTGATACATAGCGTCAACAAGCGATATTCTAAGACAAATTCCGATAAGATCTCTATACCCTGAACTAAGAGTGTTTGTATCCCGCTGTTTTCCCAATTCATCTACGGTAACCGTCGTATTCGCATCAATATGAAAGTGAATAGCTTCATCGCCAGAAATCATTTCATAGTACCGACTAAATCCCTGTAATATTGGATCAGCATATTTTGCTGTCATAACTTCCTTTGCCATTTCTAATTTTTTCTTTGCCTTACTAACACATTTATATTTTTTCTCCTCCATGGATTGTATAGACTTTAGTTCTTTTAACTTTGCACAGTTTTCCTCCCACTCATCATACTCTTCCTGAAGATTTTCAAGTGTCTTATTATAATTGCCTATGTTATTATGAACCTTTTCTCTCTCGTCCGTAAGCTGCTGAATTATCTGATTCAGATTTTCAAGCGTTGGAAGCGATTCATCTATCTTGATTTCATTCAATGCAGAAATTGTATTTGCTATTTCAAATTGTTCTAGTTCTTCCTCCACATCTTTCAAGGCTTTTATAGAATTTTCGTAATTGACAACACAATCCTGAATATCACTGAGTTGTATAGAAATATTATTAGATACTTCATAGCTATATTCATTCAAAAATGAAGCCAATCTCTCTCTAAGTGTTTCATATTCTTTTTCTGCTTTTTCTAAATTTTCCTGTTTGTCCCTTAATATGTTGTACTTTTCTACTTTATCTTTGAGTATATATAAATCTTCAACAAATTTTGAATCATTAGACACAATTCCATATTTACTGAGAAAAATCATGAGAACTTGTCGTAAATTCTCTATATCAATTTGTTTTGTGTGATCCAAAGATTTTTCATATTTTCTCTTTAAGGAAGCATACTCAACAGACTCCTCAGTAATCTCTTGCAGAACAAAAGACACGGTATCCTCATTAAAATTTTTACCATGTGCTAAAAGATAATCTTCTACCTCTTCGTCTGTTTTAGTAATAAATTCTTCATCTTCATCAATGGTTCGCCTCAAATTTTCAAACTCTGGAGAAATCCCTGACTGTGCAGGTTCCACTTTTTTATTTGCTAATATGCCTACAACAGCCACCCCAACGCCCACAGCCACCATTATGATACCCGCAATAGGAGAGGTTGCAACAGTAATAAGTAGACCTGTTACAGCAAGAATTATCCCAATAATAAAGAAAATAGATATTTTTTTGATTGCTGTGGTCTTTGTGATTCTATAGATGCCTTTAATGCCATAAGTGCTGCCTGTTTCGATGGTAAGGCTGCCTTCTTTGTATTTCTATTATTCCATTTTCCAACAACTGAAGTTACACTTTCCAATTCATTGGCAAAACAGGGTTCCAACTCATCAAGCCTTTCCTTTTCAGCATAACTTATTTGCTCAGACGTATACTTTTGACTTAAATCACTTAATTTTTTAGCTTTACTAAACATTTCTTCAAAATCTGCCTCTAAGGGTGTATGCTGAGCAAAAGTATTTGTTAATGAATCAAGATTGTCCTTTTCTTCTTGTGTGACGTGATACATTGCCATCCTATCATAAGTTCTTCCCATATCATTACATTCGGATATTTTCTTTTTCACCTCCTCCAAAGCAGGAATCTTTCCGGGAAATTTCTGCCCATAAGTTTCTTTATCTCCTATTTTTTTATCAACGGCTTTTTTCAGTCTTTCCCATTCAGACTTCTTTGCCACCATAGATTGCTGGTCAGAAATTTTTTTCTGTGTTTCTCCAGCTTCCTTCATCTGTTCTTTAAGGCACTCATAAAGAACTTCCTCGTCATGAAGGTTCTTTTGATATCTCTCAATATTATCAGAGATTCCTTTCCCTCCCTGTACAATTCTTTCATACTTAGCGATATCTTCGCCCCTTTTTGATATAGAACCAGTAGCACGATTCGGATTTAGTTTACTTATAATCTCTGCGAGTTTTGCAGTTGCCGCTTCAAAATTATTCAAGTCATTCGAATTATCCGCAAGTTGTCCTATCTTTGCGTTGATGTCATCTGTTGATGAAGTTTCACATTGGTTTTGTCCGATAAAAACGGTCCTTATAAAAGACTCTCTATTTATCTTAAAGATTTCTTCACCAATTCGATTTGTATATTCTTTAGAAGGAAGATTCGTCGTTACATCTCGAAGTTCAAATTCATCATTTGATTCTTTATCCTTAAATACTCTTGAAATCAAATACTTTTTTCCTTGAATTTCAAACACAAGTTGTCCGCCAAAAACACCGCCCTGCCACGGCTTATATCTCTTCCGCTCATTTTCTTCAATACTTCTCTTCCGCTCTCCTTCAAGTCCATAAAACATAGCCCGAATAAAAGCTACAAAGGTACTTTTTCCCCAACCATTTTTTTCACAAATGATATTGGCTCCATCTGAAAAATCCATAGAATAATCATGAATTTTCCCGAAATTTTCTATATGGAGATCGGAAGAGCGTCGTGTAGGG
>CAQBGY010000690.1 GCA_948759685.1 uncultured Eubacterium sp. | reverse complement strand
ATGTCAAAATCAAACTTGTTCAAATATTCGTTTATAACTTCTCTCATGATTCTGTTATTATTTGTTTCCCAAAGAAAAATACGGAATTATTGTCAATGTTTAAAGAACGTGTACCCAAGTTTCGCGCTATGGCATAAAATTGGATAAATTCATCAGTGGCATAAAATTCAAGATCTTTTGCCGTGACTGTTACATCGGGGTCAGACAAGGATAAAATAGCGACAGAGCCATCTGCAATACAGTTCTTTGGTAAAAAACAAGCTCTTGGATTGTATGTTAAGTTAGGAAGTAGAACACATTCCGTATGGTTCAGAAATTTTGATACATCAAAAGATGATATATCATCCACATAACAATCATAATCCGGGATGTCAATAACCTCATTATTACCTATGTTCCTTGATTTAAGCACCCGAAATTTCCCTCTCGACTTAGTAACGGCTTTGGTGATTACTCTATCTCGATATGATTTGAAGATACCAAAACTCATAGAATTTGCCACCCTGTCGAAATCCTCATTTCGATATAGAAGCCAATAAGGGAAGAAAGAATCAGTAATATATTTTTGCGGAAGCAGACGAACCGAATTATTGATATATGAAGATACCAAAGTTTCACCGGATTTCCGGGTAGTATTTATTGTGAAAGAGATAGTTTCAATTTTAACGCCTTTAAATGCCTTTTCCCCAAAGTCAATGATATGGGATATTGAATGGTAATTCATTATCTCACGTGTTTTATTGAATTCGGGCGCATTTATTATGCTTTTAGGAACTATTAGAGAAACATACGAACCCAACTTTATGGCTTTTTCAACAAAGAAAGCAAAGATATTATTCGTGTCTTTATTGATTGCACCAGCCTTATACTTAGTGGCTAAAGATTTCTCTTTAGTCAATTTCATGTATGGAGGATTACCGATTACAATATCGTATTTTTTATCAAACTCAAGTAACAAGAAATCGCCCTCAATAAAATTAATCTTGACATTGGCTGGAATATTGATATGCAGGAGCATTTCTTTTAGCAATTGAATTGATGTGGGATTTATATCAACAACATCAATCGTTACATTAGAAACATTAGCATATCTATCAATTAAAGCCGGCAAAAAATTCCCCACTCCGATAGACGGTTCTAAAATAGATAGTGTGGAAAAATTCTTTGCTTCAGGTAAGTTGTTGACAATGCTGAAACAAATATCTTGGCGAGTATAGTATGCGGCAGTATTATCTCTCTCTGAATTTGCCATTTCAACTATTCGAGAAAGGCGAGAGAAAGATGACTGGCTTTGACGAATATATCTAATTATTCTTTCCTGAGTCCATAATTGGTTATCTTTTACCAATGCAAGCGCATCAGCATTTGTAAATGTTGGACGTTCAAGATATTTACGAATTTTGTTTGCAATTTGTCTGAATATAATCGTCGGAACAGCTTCTCCAAGATTTTGTCTTATATTCATTTCCTCCTTTTTAAGAAAAGCTTGCTTTTCTTTTAATGGAAGAGCATTTAATTGGTCGAATGGTATATCAGTCCACTGAAAGGAATAAGGGACTGACATCATAAGCATTACCTCTCGAATACTAAATACGCGGTTGTCAGTTGGATGTACAGTATTTTGACTCGCCATAATGTCATTGCGAGTATGGATGCAGGGCGCAACTTTATCCCAATATTGGCGTGTATATTTATCACCATTTTTCTTAGCATTATAAACAACTACGCCATTCTTGACGGTGTGAGGGATTCTTGTAATATCCTCGTTGTCAAATGCAGATTGACCTTCCTTAATTTCAGAAATCCACCTTTCCATGTGGGGTGCATATTTTCTAAAATTATGATATATGTCATCTGTAGAAATCTCGCCCATCTCAGTAAGTTCAGGGAGATGACCAATCGTTTCTCGCAAGGTTTTTTCTGATGTCTGCGTAGGGAAAATATCAAATGGGGCGATGTCTTGCAAATCCTTTCTAACGCCAATTACAAGTGTTCTCGTTCTACTTGACGGACAACCATAATCTTTGAAATTCACAATCCTATAAAGGATATTGTAATGACCGCCTAAATTCATAGAGATTGCCTCTTGAATTGTTTTATCCTTTCCATCAATATCAGTACATATTGAATTTAAGAATGCGCGTACATTTTCAAAAATAAAGAATTTTGGCTTTACTTCTTGTGTTATCTTTATGGATTCTACCACCAAAGAATTTCGTTTAAGCTCATCACCTTTCTTATGATTAGCAACGGACATTCCTTGACATGGTGGAGTTGCAATCAGAACATCTAAATCATCAACACCAAAGCACTCTTTCCAAACTTTCAATTCATGGAAAACTTTATCTTTTGTCCCAGGAAGAGTCATATCACCACAAATATATCCAGATGACAACATACATTTATTGTTGTACTTCTGAATCTTCAGGCGACGTTCTAATAATTCGACCGTGGCAATACAGCTATACCCTGCTTCTTTGAAGCCATAGCAACCAATGCCAGCACTACTAAACAGGCTGACATAAGATTTTATGCCGTACAGCGACTTTCGCTCTGCGACAATTGCTTCGGCTACCTCATCGGGTATGTCGTATGTTTTCGTCTTTTTGCTCACGGTAAGATGTCCTTTGGCGAAAACAAAAGAGCCTCCTTATAGTTCTGACAGGCGACCAAGCCTTTATGCGACTACAAGGAAGCTCCTTTATATGTTGAGATAATCTATTTTATTATGTCGTGGTCTTTGTCAGTCTACTACGCATAGTAGATTGCAAAGTTACAAAAAATTTCGTTTGATTCTATGGCGAAGAGCAAATTAAATTTTAGGCTCACAACCTCAAAATCCTTTAAGACTCGTAAAATCAGCGAAACTCAATCCGAATAAAAATCATCAACAGACC
>CAQBGY010000689.1 GCA_948759685.1 uncultured Eubacterium sp. | reverse complement strand
GTACGTTGAATTATGGAGTGACTTTTCCTATGATGGCTAAAATATCTGTAAAGGGGAAAGATATAGCTCCCCTTTATCAATGGCTTACGCATAAAAGTGAAAACGGGGTTTCGGATGCTAAGATAGGGTGGAACTTTCATAAGTTTCTGATTGATGAAAATGGTAGATGGGTTGCCTCAATCGGCTCTACTACCAGTCCGCTTTCACAGGAAATTGTAGAATGGATTGAAGAATAAAATGACCAGAAGATAAATAATGCCCTATTGTTATTGCACCAGCTTTCCGTTTTTCAGTTCCGACATCAGCAGGTCATAGACGTATGCCGGGCTTTCGATATACAGGCCGGTGGAGAAGTCTTCCAGTTTGACGAATGTCTCCGAATTGTGGAATGTGGAGATGGCTTCCTGCAAATCCATATCATTACGTTCCACCAAGTAACGGACTACATCGGCGGATATTCCTTCAAAGAGGAATTTTGCGGTATTCGTGTTCATAGTCGTTTCAGCATTTTAATCGCTGCCTCTGAGTGAAAGAAATATTGTGAAGTCACTTTCGAAAATGTCAGTTCGTGCAATAGTTGTTCTTCGTTAATAAAATTCTCGGTGTATAAACGTAGCAAGCGCGCAATGGTATCATCGGCAACAGGGCCAATTACGATATCGTAATCGTGGCAAGGCTGAGTAGTGTTTATATCGCGGTTCGACATGACAAAACGTGCCCATTCCCAGTCTGGCTCCTTGAAAACCTTGACTTTCAATTCGCTCGACTGCGCTTCTTCGAGGTCAAACTCAAACATAGTCAGAGTGGGGTTTCCGCTGAACATCCGCGCTGTTCTTGCGGCCATCCTTTGGGCCTGTTCCCTAATGTCGGTCAGGTAAAATCCTCTGCCGAAATCCTTATAGGGGCGGCATCTGTTGAGGTCGATGCCGTCAATTGCCGTATTTGAACCGTGGTAAAGTATCATCGCAATGTTCCTCCATTGTTTTGGCAGACGATGGTCAGGTCATCCACACAGTCGTTAAAAGAAAGTGTGTGTTCCACATCGTAAAATTCGGTGAGAAAATCAATGCCTTTGAAACGTCTGATATAATTGCTTGCCTCCCGGATTGTCAAATCGTGACGGCGCGCAAATTCGACAATGACCGTCATCACATAATCGATTAGGTTCTTGTCCGCTTTCTTTTTGGACTTGAGCGCCACTATCGGTTCGACACCCAACGCCTCCGCTATGCGGTTGACAGTGCCAAAATTAACACACAGACCGTTTTCCACTTTGGAAACCATTGCTTTTTGGACGCCAATCATCACCCCGACTTCTTCTTGTGTCAATCCTTTGTTTTTTCGGCATTGGGCCAAAAGTTCTCCTATTTTTTGCAAATTCGTATTCATACCACAAAAATAGATAAAGTTTCTTGTGTGGGAAACTTTTTAACTACAAATATATTCTTTAGATAATTATTATCTTTCCAATTAAATGGCAGCTCTGCTCTGACACGCAAGAACCCGTGTGCCGGATGATGATTGTTAGGAAAACAGGAGGGAAATCAGTTCCTTTGTACATCATAGGTTATGGAACGGTGGTTCGAAAAGAGTTGTCGCTATTTTTTTGCTTATTTATTTGTGGGGATAAATATTTATCCCTATATTGTATTAGTAAAATTAAAAATATCATGGAGAATGATTATTAAAACTGAAAGTTATGGATACAATAAAAGACATTTGGTTTGATGCTAACCGCATTTATATGAAAACGGATGGTGGAGAAACTTTCAGCCGTCCCTTAGAGGCATTCCCTTTGCTGAAGGATGCAAGTGACAGAGAGCGCCTTGATTTCAAGATAGGAAAGTTTGGTGACGATGTTCGTTGGGAATCATTGGATGAGGATATTCATATATCCAGTTTTTTCGATACAGCGGAGCCGGATTATGAAAATGAGATAGCAATGATATTTAAACGTTTCCCTCAACTAAATGTGTCAGAGGTTGCACGTAGTATGGGAATAAACAAGAGTCTTCTTTCCAAGTATATCTATGGTATTAAAAAGCCGAGTGATATAAGGAAGATGCAGATTAAAGAGGCTCTCCATCTTTTGGGAAAAGAATTACTTGCCGTTTGATTAATCTCTTAATAATAGTTTAGGTGTGATTCCATTTGGTTTCACGCCTTTTTTATGTTAATTTTTCCACAATCATAGTTTCAACAGAAAGATAATTAAATATAAGGAAGATATGGCTAGAATAAACAAATACGGCTATGTTGCTGCGTGACGTTTTTGCATCCGTCAGGGAGATGCGGTGAACAAGCCAAACTCATACCAAGAACCGGGCAAGCATATGATGCAGGCAGGGTAGGCGTGTACCGAGTACCAGGTAGCCTTGTTTGCTGTATCTTATATCTTACCATCTGGGCGATGATGCGTCCGGAAGAATTTGCATCAAGGTAAGTATACCGATAATCTGTTTCTTGTTTGTTTTTTGAGTAATCAAGAAACATCACTAAAAATAGCGGAATATATTTTCGTCCTATTTATTAAATTGCTATCTTTGTCACGTTTTCCACGCCGGTACTTCCGCAAGGAAGTTAGGGAGGTGGGAAATATACATATATAGAAAAGACGTTTACTTGACGTTTTGTTCTTGACGCTTCGAAAATTTGCACCTTTTGAAATTGCTGTCAGAGACAAAGCAACAGTGGATGTCTGCGGGGTATGTTTATATCCTTGGTGCGCTTTTGTTGGTCAAAGGTGTATTCAAGTGTTGTTATACATATCGGCGTGGGCTTCTGCGTTGCTCGTTCAGACAGCAATGGGCAGTGCAAAGCCTTCGAAGTGTGGGACGAGTAACAGGTACAGATTCCCGCGCTTTTTTTATATATAGGTATTACAAATTTCTGATTTAAC
>CAQBGY010000688.1 GCA_948759685.1 uncultured Eubacterium sp. | reverse complement strand
TCCAAGCAATATATCACGATTGGCCAGTCCGGATTTTTTCAAACCTGTATAGGTGGCTACTTTTCGCGCTGTAAGGGTACTGCCTGAAACATCAAAAGTATAAATATTGACTCCACTTTCATTAATATGACATATATCAGTCTTCCCATCGCCATCGTAATCCATAACAAATAATTTGTCGGTGTTATTATTGGCAGCCTTAGGGTCACTTTGTTGTGTACCAACAAACTCGACATTATATGGTAACACATGGTTCTGATAGATAATCCTGTTACCAGCCAAATCAAAAATGTAACATTTAGAAGGTTTGCTGGTATCTCCAAACGGCTGGTGCACGGAAACGGCCAAGACTTCCATTTTGCCATCACCGTTGAAGTCACCTGTGTAATAGAATTTTGGCTGAATGCTTTTTCCGTCGTCAGCATCCGTATATACTGTAGGAAAATTATAAGTTCTAGTATAGAGTTTAGAAAGACCAGAATACAAATTAGACCGATAGACATGAAAAACAACCTGGTCGTTGTTGCTTACTACCGAGTTGTTGATTTTTATAACATATTCTTCTTGTTTACCCTCCAAATCTGCACATACAATATCCACAAACCCTTTTTCTGTAAACAAATTAGGCATGGGGGACGCCCAACTGTCTTTCAAACCAGCATACAGAAAAATCTTTTCTTCACCTGTGTACTTATTGTCAAATCGGTTCTGTGAATGCCGAAACATAGTAGAATTACGGTAGTGCTTCCAGTAAGGATTTAAATTAGGAAGAGCAATCAGACCATCCGCACCACTGTCGTAATCAAATTTCCCTTTAGCGACTTTTATCATGCTGGGATTATCCGCTACATACCATTCATACAGTTGGGTCGTACTTTTTGTGTAATTGGAGGCAACATTGCCTCTGCCATAATAAAACAACAACGGATTATATGATTTTCCGGAAGCTGTATAATCAATCTGTGTCAGAAGGGATTTATTATTCTGTGTGGTGTATTTCAATGTATAAGTACCTAAGATAGTAGAGCCTAATTTGCAAGTGATGCTTTGCAAAAGTTGTGGTTCGTTTACTTTGAGACCACCTGCAAAATAAAGAATCGGATCCGGACGTGAGGTCTGGTAGTTAAATTCGACAGAAGCACCATTGTATGAGATATTGACAATGTTATAGTGGTTATTTGAAAAAGAATACGAATAGCTTATTTTGTTTCCTTTCAAATCGGTAAGTGACATAAGCGGATAATACAGGTAATTCTGAGAACCGTTTGTATATCCGAAAATTCCTTTATTCCCATCCGGATAAAAGACTTCGAAATATTTCATTATGTTTCCGGAAACATAACCTTTCACCTTGATATTTCCTTGCTCGGATTCATATAAGATATAGCTGCTTGCCGTTGATGTTTTTATCAAACGGATGCCATTAAGCACAAAAGCGTCACTATTGTCCATGACAATACCTTGCGGCTTTCCTTCATAATACATCGTCTTTCCACTGCGGGCAATCATAGGCAACCCGGAAACCGACCAGCCAACACCCATGATGGAGTTCCCCTGTTGGCTATTGTAAGCTAGGGATAATTGGGGATTGAAGCCTCTCATTCCAGGATATACATCAATCGGAACTTCATAAGTTCTTGCTCCAGTAGATGATGTTCCTGAATTGATAACGATTTGCCCGACTTCTTTAGACTGGCTCAAACTGATAGAATTGGGAACATGTGAGTTTGTAATACGCGATGGAGGTATCTGTGCCGGTCTGTTGCTATCCTTGCCAAAGGAGGCACTATCAGCCTTTTTTGCTATCACAGGTGGGTACAATCTTGCCTGAATGGAATCCTCATAATGCTTGTATTGTTCTTCAGTCCAATTTTTAAACTTATCATCATCTGGTGTATTCACAAATGCTTTTATCTGAGTAAGATAAGGAATCGCTCGTTCAGGTACAGACAATTCTTTAGACCGACCTATGCCTGTATTCAGTATAGACAGGATGCTTGCAATATATATTATTCGTTTCATGGGTATTTGTTTAAAATTACTTTTTGATTATTTTCCAAGTAGTTTCCTTGTTGTTTAAGGAAATATATAAGATGTAAATTCCGTTTGTCCGGGAACTGATGTCCAATTCCGTCCAAGAAGAAGTTGCATGTGTTGAGAGTATTTGCTGTCCGGATGCATTAAAAATGCGGAGAATACATCTATCCGAATTTTCATAACCTGCAATTTCAACTTTTAACCTGCCTTTCGTTGGATTGGGGTATATTCGAATATTTTTTTCCAATAGCATCTCCGAAAAGCACTCCGTTGTAGATGCCTCTTCATAAGAGGATTTTGTCTTCATTACAATTTCTCTCTTAATGCGATTGCCTGCGTTGTCATAACTATATTTGACACTTTGGGCTGATGCTGCATAAGGCATAGCCCAGATGAGCAGCGTGGCTAATTTTTTCTTCATGTGACTACATTTTATTGTTCTTTTTTAGCCTTAACGAAGAAAGTCCGAATTTATTGTGTGAGGAGGTGTTTATGCGGTAATTTTATGAATACAAATGTGCTCCATAAAAATCTTTGATGTTTGAATCAAAGCCTTATAAGAAGTTTTCTAATAGGTTATAAAAAAAACAGCCAAACTCTTTCGGAAGAATCTGGCTGTTTTTAAATGTGTATATCTTTTTGAATTATACTATGACCAAAATGGGTCTTCTTTCCAATTTGTGGTAAAGCCCATTGCTGTGGTATCTACATTCGGGAACTCCTGTAACAGGGACTTGAAATCTTGCACCAGTGTATTTTCAGGTTCAATTGCATTAAGCCAATAGATAAGGCAGCAAAATACAGCATAGAAACGATTGGCCATTTGCGGTTTGTCCAGATCGGAAGAGCACACGTCTGAACTCCAG
>CAQBGY010000687.1 GCA_948759685.1 uncultured Eubacterium sp. | reverse complement strand
TTGCGAGAATTGCATTTTGATGAAGTTTACACTTTGGAAATTGCATTTTTGCAATCATTCTGTATAATGGAAGTATGCGGAGGAGGTGCGTATCTATGGCTTTACCCGGAACGCCCGGACAGCGGATTTCCGATTTATGCAACGGGAACCACATCACACAAAAGGAACTTGCGGAGAAGATAGGCGTTTCCGCTTCCCAGTTGAGCCGCATTGTCAGCGGCGAAACAAGAACGGTCAGCAGTGATATTCTCATAGGTGTGGCAAAGGAATTTAAGGTATCGACAGACTACATACTGGGCTTGTCTACCGTGAGCGTTCGTAAAAGCTACGATATTTCTGAATTAGGCTTGTCCGAGGGAGCCGTGAGGGGGCTTGTGACGGGTGCTGTTGATGTGCAAATCCTCAACCGCCTGTTGGAACACAGGAATTTTCCTAAGCTGATAGATTTGATACGGATTTATTTTCAGGATACGGCGGCAAAGGGCATAACAGCAAGAAACCAGCTTATCGAGATGGCAACGGCTTCCCTGTCCGACCTGATGAAAGAACACCCGGAACACCGGGCAGAAGCGAAGCAGGATTTACAGCTTTTGAACGCCCAAAAGATGGGGGAACATGAAGCGGAGATTGAAAAAATCAAAAATGTGTTCCTGGCTATCCTGCGGGACATTAAGAAAGACATTGACAACGGGGAACAGCCGGGAGAAGCTGTGACCGCCGCTATGTTCCAAGCCATGCGGGACGCACTGGCGGAACAGAAACAAAAACCACTTTCCATTGACGATGTAACGGCGATGATAGCTGGACAGATCGGACAGCTTACACCGATGGATAAAGAAACTGTTGAAATGTTCCAGCAGTTTGCGAAGAAGATGATTGAGCAGGCAGGAACAAAGTGATAAATTTGAATTGTGAGGGAAAATACAGATGAATCAAGGAAGAATTATTGTGATTACAGGCTCACCGGGGACAGGAAAAACAACAACTGCGTCAATTGTCGCAAAGGAATCAGATATGGATAAATCAGTGCATATGCACACCGATGACTTTTTTCATTACTTAAGCAAAGGCGCAATACCACCACATTTGCCAGAATCCAACGAGCAAAATCTGGTTGTCATTGAAGCCTTTTTAGAAGCTGCAAAGCGATATGCTCGTGGCGGATATGATGTAATTGTAGATGGGATTGTCGGGCCATGGTTTTTGGAGCCATGGAAAGCTCTTGCCCAAGAAGATTACGAGGTACACTATATTGTATTAAGAGCGAGTAAAAAAGAAACTATGAAGCGAGCTGTGGAACGCTCAAAATTAGATAGAAAAACAAATATTGAATTAGTGGAAACAATGTGGGAGCAATTTTCCGGTTTGGGAGTATATGAATCAAATGTCATAGACACAACTACATTCACAATTAAAGATACGGTTTCCGCAATAAAAGAAAGAGTTGCATGTGGGACGTCTTTACTATCTTAGACATTCCCATTTGTCAGGAAGATAGCAAAGCCAGCCGAGCCAGTCAACGGTCAAGATGAACGGCGCATTTCATGCGCCGCCGTTGACAGTCCCGCCCGTCTTTGCTAAAGGGTAATCAAGGCGGGAAAGCCCTAAAATGGCTTCACACCTATTTCAATAATTGGAGGAGATAAAAATGAGATCAGAAAAGGAAGTTTATGATATTGTTTTGAATTTTGCAAAAACAGACAAACGCATTCGCATGGTTACTTTGGAAGGATCTAGAACAAATACAAATATTCCGCCTGATGATTTTCAGGATTTTGATATTACTTTTTTTGTTACGGATATGGACAGCTTCACAAGTGATGATAAATGGCTAGATATATTTGGTGAAAGGTTGATTCTGCAAAAGCCGGAAGATATGGAATTATTTCCAGCTGTAGAAAAGGGATTTTCATATTTAATGCTGTTTACTGATGATGTTAAGATAGATTTAACTTTGCTGCCGCTGGAACTGATAGACGAGTATTTTACATGGGATAAACTGGTAAAGTTACTGTTGGATAAAGACAACCGTATCGTAAAGCCGCCAATACCAACGGATATAGACTACCACTTGCAGAAGCCTACTCAAAGAATGTTTGACGATTGCTGTAATGAATTTTGGAATACTACAACATATGTAGTAAAGGGCTTATGCCGCAAAGAAATTCTTTTTGCTATTGACCATATGAATGATATAGTACGAAAAGAATTGCTTCGCATGATTTCCTGGCTGATTGGTATCAAACAGGGATTTCATTTCAGTTTGGGAAAAAACTATAAATTTATGAAGCAATATGTCCCAGAGGAATTGTGGGAACGACTTATGTCCACTTATAATATGGATTCCTATCCCCATATGTGGGAATCCTTTGAACAATGTATGGCATTGTTCCGGGAGGTTTCGTCAGAAGTGGCATGCCAGTTGGATTACCAGTATCCACTATATGATGAAAAAATCAGTAATTATGTGATTCGGCAAAAGAAAAAATATGGCATTGAAGATGATAACAAATAAAATTTTTTCAATCGAAAAAATTTATTTTGATTATTCAATTTTGAAAAACTGAATACCTCAAAATCAGAAAGAGAGCGGCCAAGCACTTTGAGGGATTGGCCGCCTTGTCCACCCATCCAGCGGGACAGCGGGCGGAGGTCAAGGCCGGGTGTAAACCCGTTCATTTCAGCCTTGACGGTTGCCCGTTGTCCTGCTACTTTTCCGGGAGTGTGGCCACAACTTCGGGACACTTTGTCCACAAGTTGGAGCGTAGGACGAGGAACTGGGGCTTTCATATACGCCCTGTCTGCTGATGAGTCCAGACCTGCGCTTGCGGCTCCACGCCACGCAAGCACAGCCCTGTTTTCCTGCCGCTTCAAATGCCCTTGCCCTCCCCGGCGGCAACGGCAT
>CAQBGY010000686.1 GCA_948759685.1 uncultured Eubacterium sp. | reverse complement strand
TGCCGACTACTACGGAATCCCTCTTTATCTCCACACAGATTATTTCTTTTATGGCATATTCCAACTTGCGTCAATAGAATAAATAAGCTGGATTATTTTTTCCTTTGGGGTAGAAAAATTATTCTTAATCCAAAGTGAGATTATTGAGAGGCAGCCTTGAATATGATATGTCGCCATATAGAGCATTTCTTCTGAAACGGAAGATATATTTTCTTCTTGCATCCATATTTCAAGATATTTTTCTTCGATGATGTCATACATATGCTCTTGAAATTTGTGGTCAATTCCCTTTCCGAAAAAAAGCAAACGGCTTAGGGCAGGATTTTCATAAATATAATCAATAATGGAATTATAAATATTTTCGTAATGACCTGCTGGATTATCGTTAATAAATTTAGTGAACTCAGATATAGCGTCATGTTCCATTTGCTCATATAAGTCATACACATCATGGTAGTGCGAATAAAAAGTAGCTCTATGTATGTCTGCCTTGTTGACTAATTCCTGTACTGTAATTTTTTGAAGTTCCTTATCAAGCATTGCGTCAGCAAGAGCAGACTGTAATGCTTTTATTGTCTTTTTGACCCGCCTATCATGTTTATTCATAGTTTTCTCCTTTAAACAACAGTTTCGAGCAGCAGTGTCGTTTAGGCAACAATTATAGATAAAATTGAAGATAGAAAAACGACACATGTTATAGTATACTGCTTGTTGTACGGATATGTCAATCTGAATACTATAAAATTCCAAGGCAATGGAGGTAACCATGACACAAAAACAAATTGAACGCAAATCGCTGATAGTAAGCTGCATTGTAAACTTAATAATGGCAATAGGTGGGTTTTGGATTTTTTCGATAACAAATATTCAAGCTCTGTTTTTAGACTGTTCCTTTTCAATGATTGCTTCCTGCTCTTGTTTGGCAGCATTGGAAATTTCAAAAATTAGTAATAAAAAGACAAAGAATTACCCGGACGGTCTTTATTTTTTAGAGCCATTATATTCTATTTTTAGAACTTTATTAACATTGGTGCTGCTGTTTTCTTCTGTTGCTCGTACTGCAAAAGCAGCATGGGGGTATTTTGCATATGGCGTTGGAACCCCTTTGATGATTGAACCTGTAATTCCTTATGAGATACTTATGTGTATCATATGTTTTGGGCTGTCTTTTTTTAACAGAAGCCAGAGCCGTAAAACTAATGATTCCAGTACACTTTTAGCAACAGAATCGAAAGGAAATTTTATCGACGGCATATTATCTTTGGGCGTAGCACTGTCTGCGTTCTTGATAAAACTGATAGATATTAACGGAAGTTTGGGTTTCCTTCATTATACTGGAGATTTTTTCATTACGACAATTATAGTCTTGCCTGCAATAAAAGAACCGATAAGTGTTTTCATATCTTCTTTCCGCGAATTGTCAGGAGGGTTGACAACGAATCAGGAACTAAAAAGAACAGTTTTCCAATTTGTAGAAAAGAATCTTAGCGGTATTATGACATTGCAAAAATGTGACATATATAAAATTGGTATGCACATAAAAGTTTGCATTTATATTACCAATAATATTGATTATAAAAAAATACAAACTGTCAAAAGGAATATCTTGAAAGATATATGTCCTATTTACGAAAATGCTGAAATTGTTTTTTGTGAATGGTAAAATGTGATACCGGGAGAAGATAATTAAAGTAGCGAAACGAGTTAAGACCTGCGCATAGAGTTGTTGTTACTTTGAATTATAAACAAGCAACCGTAAACCATGCACCGCCCTATGTGGGAGAAAGGGGGAATCATCTATGCCTTGCACAGAAGCATACAAGGAACATATCATGTATACGTTCAATGGCTTTTGCAAGACCGTCATACGCTTTGCGGCTATCAACGCATGGCGTGACAGGAGCAGACGGCGGCAAAAAGAAATATCCCTTGAATACCTCACAGAAGAAAAGTTTTACCCTTTAGGCACAACAGACGAATATTTTGAAGCACCCTATGAAGAATATCCCATTACGATATGCGGTCAGACAGTTATCCTCACCAATGGGGAACTTGCCGCCGCCCTGTTATCTCTGCCGGAAAGAAAGCGGGAAATTATTTTCCTTTACTTTTTCGGAGATTATACACAACAGGAAATCGGGGAAATGTACGGACGCTGCCGGAGTACGGCGTGGCATCACATACACAGTGCCTTGCAAATGCTGCATAAAGAAATGGAGGTGCTTTTCCATGAGGAATCCTAAACTTGTACCGTATGAAACTATTGTCAGAGCAACCAGCGGAGAGCCGGAAGCCATTGACGAGGTTTTACGGCATTACAGCAAGCGAATCCGGCTTGCTTCCCTTGAAAACGGACAGGTCAACAAGGACACCGAGGACAATATCAAACGGCGGCTTATCGCTGCCCTGTTCCAGTTCCGCTTTGACGGACAGCCTACCTAACAGGAGGTGAGATTTGTCGCAAAAATAGTCATGCTTATATTTAACGACACAGAAGAAAAAGCGGTTGAGAAAGCCATAGCCGCCCTTGCGGATATGATACCGCTGGAAGCCATGCAGCCGCCCCACTCCCCGGCACTTACTTTTCCGGGATTGGAAATAAAATTGCACCAACGCCGGGTATTAAAAAACGGCACAGACATTCCCCTCACCCGTTTAGAGTACGGCGCACTCTGCTACCTTGCCGCCAGTCCGGGGCGGGTATTCACAAAGGCGCAAATCTTTGAAGCCGTGTGGAGCATGGAAAGCGAAAGCTGCCAGTCAAGCGTGTCAAATGTGATATGCAATCTACGGAAAAAGATAGAGCCGGACAGCGGCAAGCCCACTTACATAAAGACCGTTTTAGGCGTGGGCTACAAGTTTGCTTCCGGGGAATGATAACAGAATAACCGCCGCCCATCAGCGGCAG
>CAQBGY010000685.1 GCA_948759685.1 uncultured Eubacterium sp. | reverse complement strand
CAAAATAAAGGAAATTTCTCAAGTACCGTATCTTCACGCAATTTCAATCTCGTCTTGTTTCCGCATACAGGACACAATAGCCACTTTTCCTGCTTCATGCTGACACCTCCTGCTGTTCCTTTTCCATGTTCTTAAAGAAGCTCATTGCAGATAATCCTACAATGCAGACTATGATGCCAGTCGGGATTAAGACAAAATATACGGCACTGTAAAATCTGTCAAACAAAAAACCGTACACGATTTGTCCTATGGGCTGGACGCACAAAGTAACCGTTGATGTATAAGCCATCACTTTTCCTATTAAATGATTTGGCGTCCTCTGCTGTATGAGGGAAACAGCAAAAATAGAAAATATACTGATAACAGCCTGCATACCGCAAAATGATACAACCGTAACGCCATACTTTATAATGGCATTCACTGGCAAAAGGAAAACAATGCCGGCAGGGATAATGAAAATACCCAGAGATGCAAGTAGGACAGATAATTTATGTATTTTCAATTTCTCTGCCAACATTCCTGCGGCAATGCTCCCCAAAATTGTAGCGACTGCCAACGCACTTTCCGCAGCCCCATAATACTTTGCACTAAATCCAAGGACAGTCCGCACAAGAAAAGGAAGTCCTACTATGGTAATGCCCATCACAAAAAACCTTGAGAATGCCGTTAAGAGCAGCATTTTTGATATGCTGGTCTGTTCTTTTGAAATATACTGCATACTTGATAAAAAATCCTGCTTAACAATCTGAAGCACACCGCCTTGATTTTGAATACGTTGATAGCTTAATTTTATAAAACATTCAAACAGGGCAGTAATAAAAAAACAGACAACGCTTGCATACATTACGGGTTTTAGCCCAAGCATGGCATATAAAACGCCGCCCAACATAGGGGCAATCAGATAAGATAAGGATGCCACTTGATTTACAACGGCATTTCCTTTCATAATATTGTCGCCTTGTAACATGGTAGGAATACACGCTTGAACAGTAGGCGTTTCAAACGCGCCCAAAATAGAAAGTATAATAAGCAACGTACTGATTACGGCAATGGCATTGCTTTCCGACAGGAATAGTGCCGCACATAAAACGGATACGCCAGTCAATGCGTCTAACGCCACCATAATATTCCGTCTGTCTGCCCTGTCCGCCAAGATACCGCCAAGCGGTGACAAAAGAATGGTCGGGATTGTAGCAGCAGACAATATCCCTGCAAATATGGCTGCCGAACCAGTCACTTCCAGTACATACATGGACAGTGCCAGTTTCAATATAAAATTTCCAAACAATGAGGTTAGCTGCCCCAAAATAAGGAGCGTAAAATTTTTCGTAAATAATTTTTCCGTCATGGTTGATTCCCTCCTTTTTCCTTGTTTTTGCCTGCATTTTCTGGCATAGAAGTATGCCCGCAGGGTGTTTCTGTAATATCAGTGATAAATTTTTCTGTAAAGGTTGTCGTATCATCATCATAAAGTGGCAGTCCCATATAGGCTAACATTTTTTTCACAAAATGATATTTATGATACAGTTCTTCCTCTGTTGCAGGGAATACCGAGGGCATGAGCCAGAAGTTGATAAGCGGCAAAAGTTCGGAAAGCTCCTTTATGTATTCCGTCTTGATAGAATCGTCCTGCTTTCCCTCCTCCAGCAATTCCAGCCACAAGGGAGTTAATACTCGCCTGTTTTCTGCAACTGCCGCCGCTAAAATGTGCGGGTCTTTCAAAATCGGGACTGCCTGCATATTTATCTGGTTTCGTTCAGCGTCCGACTGATTCAGTGTAAGCAACAACCTGATTTTTTGCAGACCGTTCAAGTCATCCCTCCCCTTGACTGTTTCAAATGGGTTGTCCTCGAAAAACATTTGATTGCCTAATGCGTACATTACTTCCTCTTTGCTTTGGAAACAACGGTAAAACATTCCTTTTGCTCCGCCTACCATGTCCATAATATCGGAAATTGAAGTTTCCTCATATCCTTTAGAAATAAATAAGTTTTGGGCAGCATTTAGGATTGCTTTTCTCCATTCCTCTGGTGTCTTTTTTACAGGTCTAGCCAAATGTTATTTCACCTCCTTTGTATTTTGTTATTGACTTAAAGTCAATAACCATTTTAGCACCATTTTTATATTTTTGCAATAGCCATAATTTGTCATGGCACAGAAATCACTTATTTGCAAAATACACAAAATTCTTAATATTTAAAAAGCGACAAAGATTTCTCCCTGCCGCTTTTGTCCACTTATTCAAAAATGATTTCCTTGTTTACAATCTCCCTTGCACAAGCTCTTATATTGCTTAACTGTCCTATCCATTCTAAGGCATTTTCAGCCTTTAGTTGTTCCGTTATGCCTTGTGCCTGTTTCATGTCCTCAATGAGCCTTTCAAAGCGTTCCTGCGCCTGTCTGTCAATGCTGATAAGATAAGCATTCAGCTTGCCGCTTGTAAGAAGATTGGTGTATGTAACTTTGCAATATTGTTTCAGATAGTCCAAATGCCGCTGTCCCCATGCGCCTATCGGCTGTTCTTCTTCGGCGGGCAATAATAAATCTGGAATAAAATATCCATTTTCTTCGTGATATGTACCGCCTAACTGTTCAAATAGTGATTTTGCCATCTTGTAAATCCTCCGTATGAATTGAATTTACCTACAATCCAATCATTCTGGCTGATTACAAAGTCTTTTTGGTTTTAACTTCCTTATGGAAATTTACCCATACTGCGTTTTTTTATATGCAATATCCAAAGTCTTTTTATTCTTATGTGTGCATTATGCCCCTCTGATAAAGTGATTTATTAGTGCATTTTCAAAGCGAAATGTGCAATATACACTATACATAGAGGTGCATATATGGCAAGTAAAAAGAAAATTGACAAGGAAATGGGATTCCGTCTGAAGAAGGCTAGAACCGACC
>CAQBGY010000684.1 GCA_948759685.1 uncultured Eubacterium sp. | reverse complement strand
CGGCTTTTGCCTATACGGACAGTAAGCACCCTTTCTTAGAAAAATTTACTGAATAGCCCTAAAAAAGAGCATAACGCATAAACGCAAAAAGCGTACAACTCACCAGAGCTGCACGCTTTTGCTTATTGTTTGTTATCTGTTTCCTTATCGGGATTACTTCACTTCCTCAAATATAATCACAATTGTATATCAGTTTATTACATTATGCTTGGTACAAATATGGCTATTTTATAACCAAAGCATAATCTTATGGGGTGTTTTGTATGCTCAATAAACGCATAATAAAACTTTAACTTTATTTAAGTATTTTCTTTTGTTTGCAGATGCTTTCATTTCGCCTTGGATATTTGCATTTGTTTGGATTTTCTTTTCATAAACCATTGATTTGCAAAATTGTACCTATTTTTATCTTTCGTTTTCTATGAAAATGTGTTGTATCTTTGCATTGCGAAATAAACAACAATAGGTATGAAGCAAAAACAATATATACTTCACTCTCTGATAATCGAGGTTACTATGGTGCTATTAGCTTCGATGGTAGCGTTTCAAGTATGCAATATGCTTGGAATACGAATGAGTTTGATTCCATTAGTTATGGTCATCGGATATGTCATACAAAAACTACTATACCATCTTTGCTGTATCTCAGCAAGGTATATTGTTGATGCAATTCCTCCATCACTTCTAATATCTATCAAAAAGTGTGTGAGTAAAAAGATACAGCCTTTAGCATATTCACCTACCTCAAACTGTAAAGAAGTCCAGAAGAAGCGAATGGAGCTATTTCATTATGAATACCAACGTGAGCAGCAACAATACCAATGGCAAAAAGAACGAGAAGAAGATGAAAAGTTGAATGCTATCCTAAGATACACACGAGATATATTTAAGCGTTTTGATTTGGAGGAAACAGAGATTTACCAAATATGCGAATCTGTCCGCTATTTTGCAGCTAACCGTCAAGTGCTTTCTGCAACCGAAATTCATATCAAGAAGCGTACCTCCCTCACTCAAATCTCGTTGAAGAACTTTGCTTGGAATATCGCTTTTCAATATAATATAGGTGGAGATATGACTACATCATTCGTAATGGTGACATTCGCAGAGTGGTTTACTAATTCAACATTTGATACTATTAGGAAGAATCTGCGTACAACCACAGGACGGCACAAGATTGAAATTGATGAGAATATCTTATCAAAATACATTGTTTGAGCCTCTTTTCCACTTCCTGATAATAATTATTATAGGAAGTAGTGCTGATGTCGGATAAATTATATAATTTTGCTCTGTGATTAAAACATTTTACCTCATGGCTAATTTAAACAGATTAAAAGTGGTACTTGCAGAGCAACAGAAAACAGGAAAATGGCTTGCAGAGCAAATTGGGAAGTCCAACTGTACTGTAAGTAAATGGTGCAGCAATTCGGTTCAGCCAGACCTTAAAACGCTTAATGATATAGCCAATGTTCTTAATATTGACGTGAAAGACCTAATTGTCAGCAGTAATCATAACTGATTTATTGTCATGGAAGTAAACAAGAAAGAACTCAAAGAACAAGAGATACGCACTCTGTTCATTACTCCTGCGCTCCAACGAAAAGGTTGGGCTGTAAGTGTAAATATGCGTGAAGAGTACTATTTTACAGATGGTCGAGTACTTGTTATTGGCAATCAACATTCAGTAGCGGAGGGCAAAAAAGCGGATTACCTATTATATCATAAAGGTAAGCCCATTGCGGTAGTTGAAGCTAAAGATAATAAACATGCGGTTGGGGGGGGGCATTCAACAAGCTATGGATTATGCCCAAATCCTTGACCTTAAATTTGCCTACTCCAGTAATGGCGATGCGTTCTTGGAACATGACTTTATCACGGGGAAAGAAACAGAAATTAAGTTAGAGGACTTTCCGACAGAGGAAGAACTATATAACCGTTATCTTGAATCCAAAAGCTACACATCGGAGGAGCTCAATATAATAGAAACACCTTTCTACTATGATGCTCATAGCCATGAACCAAGATATTATCAACGTATAGCAGTTGACCGTACAGTAGAAGCTATCGCAAGAGGACTACAACGTGTCCTTGTAGTAATGGCAACTGGTACTGGTAAGACTTTTACTGCATTCCAGATTATCCATAAACTTCATAAGAGTAAAGCAAAGAAAAAGATACTTTATCTTGCAGACCGCAATGTTCTTATAGACCAAACAATGGTTCAGGACTTCAAACCTTTCAAGAAGCAGGGTATAATAACTAAAATAATCTCACCTAAAGAAGGAGAAGCTAAGATTAATTCTGCGTTTGAGGTGTATATGGCTTTATACCACCAATTAGTCGGGAAAGAGGGTAAACCAGACCCATTCCTAGAGGTGCAGCCAAATTTCTTTGATTTAATTATTGTCGATGAGTGTCATAGAGGAAGTGCAAAAGACGATTCCGCATGGCGCAAGGTATTGGAATATTTTAGTGCGGCTACCCAAATTGGTATGACAGCCACACCGAAAGCTGACGAAGGAGCAAACAACTTGGATTATTTCGGTGAACCAGTATATACCTATTCACTTCTTCAAGGCATTCAAGATGGTTTCTTAGCTCCATACAGAGTTACAGCAGACTTTATTAATATTGATTTACAAGGATGGACTCCAGAAGAAGGTGAAATAGATTTATTAGGCAAGGAGATTGAACAGAAACTATATCAAAGACAGAATATAGGTCGTGATCTTGCCATCAAGTTAAGGCGTAAAGTAGTAGCACATAGGATAACCCAAATGTTACATGACATTGGTCGTATGACAAAGACAATCGTATTCTGTTCTGATATTGAGGAAGCTGCCGAAATGCGGACGCTGCTTATCAATATGAATAGCGATTTATGTAAAAAGTCGCCTTACTATGTTACAC
>CAQBGY010000683.1 GCA_948759685.1 uncultured Eubacterium sp. | reverse complement strand
TCCGATCTATACCTATACACAAAGTCCGTCTTACCAGACTATTTACACATTTGAATCTCAGCGTATTGCCTATGGAAATCATTCAATTGCAGAAAAGCTGCATATAAGCCTAGAAAATTATATTGTGGGCCTTTGTAGTCTGGATAGTATATATGATAAGGTAAATATGGGGTACTTGGGCGTTAGTACAGAAGATTTGAAAGAAATATTTGATGAAATCAGGGAATCGAATAAGGAAGTGATAGAATTTTTCAGAAAAATTGTTTCTAATGTAGATGCTGCAATGCAGTTTAAAGAATATTGCAGCAGACAAAAGGGAATTACAGAAAGCGGTTCTAAAAATGACGTAGAGAGGACGCAAGAAGCGGTAAACAAATTTTTCAGGAGTGCGGAGAAATTTGCAAAAGACTATCTTGCCGTAGAACCGGTAAAGCTCAATATACTTAATCTAAAGTATGATAGCGGGAAAAGTAAAATTGATATCAGCAATATATATGCTTTGTTAGTGCGGGCAGGCGTCGAGGAAAGCGGGGGATATACGGAAAATCCGGAATCTTCGGAGAATTTTGACAATAAAGAAATAGACGAAAAAGAGTTGGAAAGATTGGTTAGGGAGTTTGCCGCAAAATTAAGGGAGCGGACGGAAGAAATTCTTCCGTTTGAAAAAGTGTCGTCGTATTTAATAACAAAAACCGCCCAAAATGTAAAAAAGCAAATGGACAAGCTGGCATCGAATATCCAACAGTATTATTCCATACACACGGAGGAAGAACTGACAGAGGCAGAAATATCGAATTTATGCAGTTTCTATGGAGAAGTGATTAAGGTATACCTTATAAATCCCGCGAGAACAATTTCGGAACAATTGTACAATAAATATAAAAATGTTCTTCAAAATAATCAGAAGGTGTGTCCTTAAAAGGGTGGAGATATGGATATAGAACGAGGCAATATGGAAATACTTTTTTGGAAAATAGATTATAGGGCCATAGACAGGCTGGTAAGTTTTAGCAGGCCTATAGACATACCGACCCATACCTATCATAAAATTGACAAAAAACTGTATATCAGGTGCTCTGAAAAAGTGTTCAGCCATATGACGGAAGATGAGCGGGAAAACGGTTACCGCCTCGCCTGTGAACAAATGAAAGACGCACAGGGGGAGAATCCGAGTGTTTTTCGCATTATCACGGATATGTCAAAGAAGCTGCTGGGATTAGACGGGGATGAGATCCGGTGCAGGTTTGACCAGATGCTCCGCTGGAGGGAAATATCCTTTCCCTTTGGTCAGGACATTTTTACTTGTGCATTTTTGGCAGATTATGATTTAAATAGAGGGTTTGAAACGAAGTGTTTTACATGGTTCCCCATCATCAGAAGCGACAATGACAGGCTGAATAATATTTTAAAAGAAGGGATTGCCGAGAATCATTTTCACCTTGGGGGCTCTACGAAAATTTTTGAGTTGAACTGGATTAGCTTGATGAACCAGATTGACGGAAGGCTGCATGATTTTAGTAAGATTAACCGTACCTTACAGGATCATTATGCGGATCCCTATGATGTCTTCGGGAAACGGGAAAGCTTTTATGCGGAATGCCAGCGGGCGGCATTGTACAGGGTTTATTTATTTTCGGTTATAAAAGAAAATGATTTCCTGACCCAAAAGCTGGAGGGGATCATGTGCCAACTGAAAAAAGGAGCAATTCTGGAGGAATTTGTGGCAGATATACAGGATGCAATCGTACTGGCAGAAAAAATGTACGGGGCAAGGCTGGACGGGAGCATTCTCGACTATACTCTGGAAAAAAGCATGGTCAATGAAAACGCAGGAGACTGTAGGCTTCTTGCCGGAGAACGAAAATTTCTATATGACTGCTTTCGGTATATATCTTCGGATATATTTTCGGAGGAACAAAAAAATATATTTTATGCATACTTGGTTATAAGGACTGACTTCCGGGGAGAAATCATTCAGACAAACGGTCAGGTCGGGTTTGCCAATTTTCTGAATTATCAGAACCGGAAAGAATATTTTATCGAAGGGAAAAGGGCTTATGAGGACGAATTGGTGCGGCTTGCACTAAATGAATCCCTGAAAAAGAATAATGTGGTTTCTCTGGAGGCGAGGATTTGCCCCAAGGATACATCGGCTAAGTTATTTCAGGCATTGAGAAATTATGAACGCATTGTGACGGAGGAAAGGGCGGAAGGAGATAAAAAGAGAGATATTGATGGGATGGAGGAAAATGCCAGAAAAGAAGCCAAGAAAGAAGCATATGATAAGCTGATTTATGTATTTCATTTCCCAAAGGACTTCGATAAACCCTTTGTACACGGAGTGCCGAGAAATGATATTGTGCGGAGAAAGTCTGTCCGTCAGGCGAGAAGTATTGTAGCATTGCTGGAAATGAGGATGGGGATTAATGAACATATCAGGGGTATCGATGCTTGTTCCAGTGAGATTGCCTGCCGTCCGGAAGTCTTCGGGCAAGTGTTCCGATATCTGTCCGACACTGTGGTCATGTGCAGCGGAGTGAGAGAAAATGTGTGCAGAACCAGCTATAAAACAAGGAAGCTTTACACAACTTATCATGCGGGTGAGGACTTTTTCGATATCGCGGACGGGCTGCGGGCCATTGATGAAGCATTGCTGTTCTGTGGGCTGAAGCGTGGAAGCAGGCTGGGTCATGCTCTTGCCTTGGGCATCTGCCCGGAGAAATACTATAAGTTCAAAGGATATAAGATAGTACTTTCAAAACAGATATTGTTGGATGACATTGTCTGGATGCTGTGCAAAGCAGATGAGTTTGGATGCCGGATAGATAACTCTTTAAAATCAAGGCTGGAAGAAAAATATATTAATTTATATGAAGAAGATCGGAAGAGCACACGTCTGAACTCCAGTCACGGACCC
>CAQBGY010000682.1 GCA_948759685.1 uncultured Eubacterium sp. | reverse complement strand
ACCGAGATCTACACTCTTTCCCTACACGACGCTCTTCCGATCTTTTGCGAATGGTTTCGTTCAAAACGCTCCATTCTTTTTCCGAGTTAGTAAAGATTTTCCGTTTCAGTCCGATTGACATATGATTATGGAACAGGCGAAGATCTGTAATCTTTGCAAGCTGAAATTACTCAAAAATGTCAACTCTATTAAATGTCACATTTTTTCTTGTAAATTAACATTCCGTTACCATAAGGATCATCTTCCGCTCCAAATTCCTCCCTAACAAATTCATAGCCATTCTTTTCAAGAACTCTCACAGAAGCATTATTTCCACGCATAACTCGTCCATATAAAACATTTATTTCAAAAATTCTTGTTATAAACTCTGTCATAGCTTTTAATAATTCAGTAGCATACCCATTTCCACTATACTTTTTACATATCCCATAACCTATTTCTACCTCGCTTAAATTTCCCTCCACCTCATTTACACCTGTATCGCCTATCAATTCACCGGTTTCTTTCAGTTCAACAGCCAATACATATGGTAAATGTTTGCCATTCACACAGTCCACATAAAATTTGATTGCTCCAATTGTTTCTTCCATATCTGCATAGCTTTCATTTGGAATCCACCTTTTTACTTCTTCTTCCAGATGATTTTCATATAGGCTTTTTGCATCTTCCATCTCAAATTTTCTAATCCTCAAATGTTTTGTTTCAAATATATATTCCATGTCTTTTTCTCCTTAAATTCATTATAAAAGCTACATTACTTTTATTTTCCAAAACTACACCCCTCTTCCTCTGTAATAAACGCAAGAATATCGTTGGGGGTACACGTTAAAATGCTTCAGGTTATTCACAGTTCGCGGGTTAAAACCATATTCCATAATCAGTATATAAGTCGTGATGTTTTGTTTTTCCATTACTTTCCATAAGGGTTCATAACTTACCATGGATTACCTCATAATTTATTTTAAAATATATGTTCTTCATCCCCTTTTTCCGCTAAAACTATTGAATAAATATCGATGCATACTTTGGATTGTTTCTGATCGCATCTATAAGTTCCGCAGGGAAAGATTGCATATGCTCCTCAAACCATTCACGATCTAACAAAACAATACTTGGTCTGTAATTCTTCGCTTTTTCTATTAACGGCGCTGTGAATTTAGAAATTCCCTGTACATGTTTAAATTCAAGAAAGTGATCCAATACAATTTCGTAATATTTCAGAGCACGTTCAGATTCGTTTAAGTGAACGGCTATAGAGGAACAGTCCAAATATAGCATACACATATCATTGTGAAAAATTCCGCAGTTTCCATCATCGAATATACTTTCATATAACCGTACTATGGCAAGCAATGTGTCAAGCCCCGCCTGTGAATGTGAGAGCGGATGCCTTATCATAACAGCGGTTCTGAGCACTTTGTATAATTCGTGCATCAGGGCAAGGATTGCCTCTGCGCAGTATCGCTCCGAGTTCCCGCCTTTAATCGTATCTGCAAGAAGTACTTCCCTGCTGATACGGACGGGCGACTGAGAAAGCGCTGTCCTTTCTGCATTTTCCTGATCTCCCATCAAGGAATAAAGCCACATAAGGGATAAGATTACAGATGTACGGCTATCATCGTCTATTTCCTTTTTCAAAATTTCTTCAAATAAAAATATCGCCTCTTTCCAGCATTCATTTTGGACATTATCCTCCGTATTATATTGAAAATAGTGGCTTTCTTTCGCAACTATTGTATGTGGTTCGCTTTTTTGATATCCCATGAATACCAGGGCATTCGCAAGACGGTACTGAAGCTGCCATTCCGCCGGAAACTCTGAAATTGTATTTCGAAGAAAATCAACAAGCTGTGCATTACTTCCATGCTTGGAAATTTGATCTGCCTGTTCCAGATACGACTGCAATTTAGTTTGCCTGTCACTTTCATATCCGAAAAGCTCGTCCATCGTGATATGAAAGTAATTTGCGATTGCCGGAAGCATCTCTATATCGGGGTATCCGCCGTTTGCTTCCCAACGGGAAACAGCCTGATTGGTAACACCTAATGCTACCAAGATCTTCCTGCTTTCTTCCATCCCGCTGACGAAGTTTTCTGATTTTTTCTCCAAGTTTTATTTGCATACTGTCTTCCTCCTATTTTCGGCTTACTGGTGTGATTACAGTATAGCAAAAATCCCTTGAATAATCAATTATCAATTCGTTGTTTGAGGATCAAGCCACCGTTGATTCTAGCAAATCTTTCCTTTGACAAACACTATATTTTCTTTGATACCTGCTTCCATAATAAAAGATCTGATGACATTTTATATAGTCACACAATCAACATGGATAGCTACATTTGCCTATATCGTGTATAGGCAAGTAAAGCATACTATCAAAATGAAAAGAGGGTTTCGTATCCTTGTATCATTTACGTAAAGGAAGTATAATAGTCCTTGCAGAGATATTTCACAGGCGATAATTACTACATAATAAATGATATATGAGGATGGCAATACTCTGATTGATACGAAATGACATGAAAACTATTTGATAGCCAAGGGTTCTATCAGATAAAAATTGACGGAATTTTGACTTTTTCCCTATATAGTAAAATAGATTGGAGGTGTCTGCATGGCATATAGAATTTTAATCGTTGATGACGAAACGCTCCTGACCGAATTGCTTTCATCCCATTTACAGGATCATGGCTATATGGTTTCTGTTGCCAACAGTAGCGATGAAGCCCTGGCAAAACTGAATACAAAGCCGAATCTTATTCTTCTGGACATCAATATGCCGGGAATGGACGGCCTGGAGCTGTGCAAGGTCATTCGGAATCATATTGTCTGTCCCATCCTGTTTTTGACGGCGAGGATCACCGAACAGGATAAGGTCAACGGCCTGCGGGCCGGAGGGGACGACTATATCACCAAGC
>CAQBGY010000681.1 GCA_948759685.1 uncultured Eubacterium sp. | reverse complement strand
ATCGGGATTCGGCAGTATCAATAATGGAGCAGACAAGAGAAAAGTTTTTGGCGGCGTTCAAGAGTTTTGGTTATAAAAAAGGAACAGCAGTAGGCATATTTGCGGATGTGCTGAATGAGCATACAAGTTTTGTGGCGAATACTCAAAAACTTTTTAAGTAGATTGAGGTGGAGATAATTCTAGGGTTTCATATCTCCAATGAGACGCAGAGGGTAATTGTTCTGGCAGATTGGGGAATTATGGAGCGGGGGAGGTGTTGGTCATGGCATTTGACCGGGGAGGTTAGGTGAAATGTATTTATAAAGTAATGAACTGCTCGGACTTATTGCAAGGGAGCGGAGAGGCTCTGAACGACAGAGGGGCCGCAATAATAAAAATAATGGAGGATTTGAAAAAATGAATATTAACGGAATAGGAACAGCAGGATATCCGGCATGGCAGGGTGCAAGAAAGGCACAGCAGAATGCGGCTGGAAAGAGTTTTGCGGCACAGGTGAACAATGTGGCAGGCACACCAAAAGTCTATAATATTTTTTCTGATGAAGATATGATATGGACGGGAGGGAACGGCACGGGGCTGTCCTATTATCTCAAATATGCGGAAGATTCAACAGAGGATGATCCGACAATCATTGCAAAAGGTGTTGATGAGAATGGGGATGAATTTGAAAAGACCATACATATCAACGAGGTAAATCCCAAGTCAGCGACTGTTGTGGAAATGCGTGCTTTGGAAGCACATATGGGTGTAAAAAAGCTGGGAGGCTTTACGTCCCTTCCGATGGAGGCTGGGGCTATGGGATTAAATGATAGGACGGATTTCATGGATATGTTCCAGAAGCAGATTGGCGACATGAAGCTGCTGCTCCAAAAAAAGACGGCGGCATATTACCAGTACAGTATGCAGGCGTATTGGGATTTCATGAACAAGAAATAAATTCCAATAGACGCATATCCCCAATAAGTCACAGTCTGACAAGGTAGGGCAGGCATCCCCGGCGTTCTGGCGGATTGGGGAATTGGGGGAGCAGGTGAGAGGAGATTGAAATGGATATAACAGGAATAGCAAAAAGTCATCATGCGGACATGGCAAAGTCGGCTATCATGCCTTTGGAAACAAAAAACTCCCGGCAGTAGTCACGGATAAGGTCGGCGTACTGTTCCGGCGGGATTTCCCTTGGGATGGCAAGCACGAACCTCCGGGCAAGCTGGGAGTTCCATTGTTTTTCCTGTGCTTCGGCAGAGTTCCATAAAGTGTTGCGGTCTGCATACTCTGGTGGCACATGGGGTGGGAGCATGATTTCTTTGTGGGTGACTTCGTGCTTGTAGGGATAGTATTTCTGTTCTTGGTCGTATTCAGAGAACAGCTTTTCGCCGCTCTGGTAGGCAGCGGCGGAAACAGCGGATTCGTTATTGCTCCGTTTGATAATGGTGATTTTACAATGTGGGCATGGCAAGAGTGCGTCCTCCTTTCTCCCGGATTCCGGGCAAAAAAATAGCAGGATACCTTTTCAGATTTCCTGCTTGGGTGTACCGCTAATAGGCGGGTTATTTAGTTTTTTGATGGGCTATCCGTTCGACAAACCGGAATTGCTTTTATTGTAAATCATCTTTAGAAATTGCTATTGAAGGATAATGAGAAAGTTCCGTCAAATCAACATTTAGTGGCACACTATAAACCATGTAATAATTATTAGGATTGACGGCAATCAATTCATTCATTTTCTGTTCTGCTAAGTCTTTATCATTTGTAGCATACACAACTGATACAACACCTACTTTATCATTTTCCGTCCCCTGTATATTTCCGCATAATATTAATTTTAATGGGGCGTTCCCATTCAAGCCTTGTTTAATATAGTCCTTATATTCCATAGTTTGCCCTCCATCAATTCCGGTTTATCGCTGGCTCTATTATACAGCTTTAACTTGATAAATGGAATAGGCTTTCTGAAAGATTTTCGGGCGACAAGTCCACAAAGGGGTAGCTGGCAAAGCCAGCGCAGGGGAAGGGTAGCTTCCCCTGTGATGATTGGAGCAGATTGAAAATCTACGGAAATCATCTGCTGTCCGCAGGACGCTCCCGGCAGGGCGCAATGCACCACTTCCCTAAGTGGTGTATAATTGCGCCCTCTTTCAGAGGGGGATTTTCCGGGTTTCCGTTTTTCTGGCATTTTTACCGCTCCTGCTGTCTGGGTTTCTTATCAGGATATAACTTCCCGGCAACAACGGCAGCATGGCTTTTTATCTTGATTTCCCCCTCCTGTTCGCTGCGCTTTGCGTTCCGGTAGCCTTCATCAGAGAGGAAGAAACGGAACCGCTTCCCCTTAAAACCGACAAAGCACTGCTTCTGTACTTCTAGCGTAATCATGTGCCGGGTTTCCGGGTGGAACCGTTCCTTTCCTGACAGGTCATGCCCCTGCAAAATCGGCTCCTGTGCCTTTGCCGCCGCAAGCCGCTGGCGGATGGAATTGTCACGTTCTGCAAGGAACCGTGCTTTTGTGGCGGCGACAAACTGGCTGCACTCCGGCTCCGGTATCTTTTCCAGTTTCCGAATGGCGTTCTCCACGATTGCCTTTGTCAGTAAGTCCTTTATCACCGGCACAATTTCTTTCATGCCCGCAAGTGTTTCCGCCTTGGTCGGTGCGGCATACTGGTAGATAATATCCAGCTCACTTTTTGAAAATTTCATTCCGTGTCCTCCTTCTGATTTTCTGCAAGAACCTGTGCTACAAGACGCTTGGTGTCGCTCCGGCAGAACAGGACTTTTAAGATGGTGCTGACCTGCCCGTCCGTCACGGATTCCGGGTGGGGGAGATGGCTTTCCAGCATTGCCCCTCTGGTGCAGAGCCGGTGCGTCCGTTCCTTCCGGTTCAGGGTCTTTATCTGGTGTTCCAGCATTTTCTCCTTATGCTGCGCCC
>CAQBGY010000680.1 GCA_948759685.1 uncultured Eubacterium sp. | reverse complement strand
ACCACTGCCGTCCAGATATTCGTGATGCATGGCCACAATATCTCTGATCGTCTGAGAGGACGTATGATTCTCAATGTAATTCATACCAAACTGTATATGGTTCTCAAATAATAATTTTTCCATGTCTGTCATTTCATCCAGAGATATTCCCCGGGCTTTATTGATGGTTCCTGCATAGCCAATATCATGTAGGAGCGCGCCTAAGACGGCCTGATAAGGATCATAACTACGCTTCTCATCGTCTCTGACAATACAGGCTGTTAACAACGCCACATTAATTGTATGGTTGTAAAGTTCCGAATTTGTCTGCATTAACATCTGCATCGAATTAGATATCCATGCTTCACTTGTAGCAATGGACATTACCGTCGTATATGAAGTGAAAAAAACGCTTTTATTATCATCCTCTGCAATTTCAAACATACATTTCCTCCCAGATAACTTAAACCGCATCCGGCTTTTCACATGACCTATACTTAACCACAGTCTTTCACAAATGGTAAAACATTCTGACTACAGTCCATTTGTTTTATCATTTGTAGAAATCAAAATATCCCAACGATATCTTATCATTCCTCATTGGGATAAACAAGGGACAGACTTGTCCAATTGGAATTTGACAAGATTCTGTCTCTTCATATTCAGGTAACTTTTTATCAGAGATTTTGAATTATATAATTGATTTAATTAAAAAGATGGACCGGAAATTGTCCTTATGAAACAGACTGATTAAATGAATATCCATATCCCCATCTGGTCAGAATAAACTGTGGACATTTTTCATTGTCCTCGATTTTTTTTCTGATCTTTGCCACATGGTTTGCAACTGAATTTTCCCCTTCTACATAAGGCATTTTCCATGCCTGTTCATAAATTTCCTGCTTGCTCATTTCTCTGCCGGCATTCTCCATGAGCACTCTCAGGACTTCAGTCTCATGCTTCACCAGTGCGATGACCTGGCCATTTTTCTTTTTTACTTCCCCATTGTTTGTATTTAAGGTAAGACCAGACTTTGTGATAATTCCATCTTCTGAAACGGCCTTCTTTGCCGCTTTTATGACTCGGTTAAAATTGATTACAGATTTGCATTTTGCCGCAAGCCGCATCGCAGGAATATCAAATGTAAGATAATCGGTAATCCCTGTCTTGTAGGCACAGACTACTTCCACGTCACTCAATGCTTTTCCTATCATGAATACCATAGACAACTTTTCCCTGAGAATCCGCGCAGCCAGGATATACCCCGGACTGTCTGACAAGTAATCCTCTATTATGATAATATCGTAATCTGATTCCCTGACTTTTGCCATGGCTGTTTCTGCAAGGTTTACCACATCAACCTTTATACCTTCCTCAAAAAAATAATAACTGTACTCCTTCCATCTTTCATCATCGTTGAAGACAACCAGAACACTGCCTTCATTACAACTTTGTAAATTTAATTTCATTTTCATGCTCCTTACGTATCCTGAAGCGTTCTCTGTACGCCGCAGGCCATTTTATCATTTGAGAGCATTCTATGCTTCCAGATACTCTCCACTAATAATATTACCTCCCCTTCTATACTTTAAAATAATATTCCTCTTTTATATTTCGCACACTGTCCATTTTTATGCTATGAACCACTCCTGTGATGGAATACAAGCAGTCACTTTAAGACTGCTTCCTATAATCCTTGGCTTGACCATGGAACTTGCAAAATCAAGCTGGTTGGTCTTGAGCACCCGTTCGCTTGTAATATATGTGTTCCCATTGAAATCTTCCTTGTAGCTGCCAAGGATTTTTGAAAGTTTATTTACACCCTCAAAGTCCTCTACACAGAACACAAAGAGGGTATTTTCAAATCTGGCGGCAAATGTATCCTTCACCTTTACAAGCGTGTCCAGCATCTCCTCAAACTTTAGAATCCTTTCCTGCTTGCTCTCTATACGGTCATCAACATTAAAATGCGCGGCTTCGAGTATTATATTCCAGTTTTCACCATTATACAAGCACCTAATATAGCCATTCGGGTAAAATTTCCCTTTGTCACCGTATTTTAGGACATATGATGAGTGCCTCCACTCTTCCATGTCTGCAATTTTTGACAGCCTTCCCTCAAAAATACAGGCAACCTCTCCGACATGGATGCTCCTGAGTACCCTCGTTGTGCACTGGGCAACCAGCCCGGTGTCATAATGGAACGACTTGTCCAGCCTTTCAGAGTACATCTTAAATCCCCTGTATGTGATGGTATATACAAAGATGTTCCCTTTTCCCCCGCAGCTGTACTTCCTCCTCCACAAAAGCCCATATTTTCCCAGTGTCTGTAGCCTTCCGCCAAGGCTGTCCGGATCTGTCATGATCGGCTTCTGCGGGTATTTTCCTGCCATCCATTTCAACCTGCTCGCCACCATTTTCAGGTCTGCATGCCCAAAGAAAGCAACCGCTTCTAGTATGTACACGTCCGAAAGGGTAATCTTTTCAGCCATCAGTAATTCCTCAAGATAATCTACGCTTTTGATGTCGCTTCTGGTTACCGGCTCCAGACTAATGTCGTTCCCATAACGAAAAACGGAGCTGTTCTTAAAACCCGCCGCTATCCTGGCAAAGTCGGCTGTTTCATTTCCTACTGTAACACCCATTCTTGCACCCCCAAATTCATGAAGTCTTTATACAACACCTTTATCCAGCTCCTTCCATTTTTTTGTATCAACGCGCTCTATCTTCTCAAGGCATCTTACCCTCAGATATTTTGTTACAGATTTTATTTTTGACACAAATCCAGAATATTCCGCTCCTACAGGCACATAATCCACTCCGTCCGGGAAACTGCCTATGGCGTTGAAATTTGGTATACCGTCTATTTCCGCAAAAAAGGATCTTTTGGTCTTACTGCTGTCAACAACTGTGAACCTTACCGTCATCCCGACACTGAGCTTTTTA
>CAQBGY010000679.1 GCA_948759685.1 uncultured Eubacterium sp. | reverse complement strand
ATTTACTAACTCATTTGTTTTCAACGGATTAACTGTAATTTTAACGAAGTATTAAATATAAAAAATCATGAGAAAATTAGCATTTACAATCGGAATGGCATTTATGGCACTTAGCCAAATAAACGCCCAAAGTTTTAAAGAAACATTTGATGCAAACTCCCTTGAATGGACAGAATGTGCTTACGAAAGTAATAGTGGAACAGCTATTATAGATAATGGCAAGATGACTATTATCTCAAAAGGTGAGAATAAAGGACTGGGAGTAGCCCTTACGGCATTAAGTGGCGTGGCTACTAAAGTTGGCGAAAACACTTTCTTTGAAACCCATTGCTACGCACCACTTGACGTACAGAAACCATTCAAGATAAGAACCCATGTCAATATTCAAAAACTGGCAAATGACCGTACTACTGGATTAGTCTTTAACTATAGAGATGGCGGAAACTTTTATTGCTTTAACTTCAACAACGAAATGGTACGGTTTGAACGCCGAGTAGATGGAATGGTAGTAGGTGCTATCCAACAAGGCGTAAAATGGAAAGACAGAAAGAAAGTTGACCAAGAATGGGAACTTATAAGTGACGGTCAAGTCCTTACATTCATTGTTGATGGAGTACAAATACTGAAAGTACGTTATATGCCATTAGATTATACAGGATTTGGCTATTATACATTTGGTAAGCAAGAACTACAAGTTGATGATGTAGAATTTATCCAATTATAATAAAAAACGATATTCTGAAAAGGAAACAGCATTTGAGGAAACTCTTATGCTGCTTTTCTTTTTATTAAAACTACTACAATTTCAAGAGATACTTCCATCTATACCCCATTCACTAAAATGTTGCAGTAAAAGCATTGGTAATTAAAAGAGGAATGATTACCTTTGTCTTAAACTCATAATCAAACAAATTATGGAATACATCAACGAATTTCACAAAGAATGGATAGAACGTACTCGCCAATCAATAACCTCTTGGAGCAAGCAGCCCATATCGTTAGAAGCCAAAAGGAAGCAGCAGGAGAAACTGAACCAACAGAGGGCTATAAGAGAGGGCAAACAGAAGAACTCATAAAGTTTTCCAATGCCAACGGCTTATGGATTTCACTTCCTAGTTTAAATGTGGAGTTCCTTAATAAAGGCGGAGAGAATGAAGTCTATACAGGAGATAAAGACGACATTGTTGTCAAGCTGAACAACTTTGAATACGCAGGGGATGATTTGGAGAACTTCTTCATCCGCATTGCTGCACACAACAAGTTCTTTAGTAATGTTCCTTATCAGATGATAGGCTTCGCTTATAATAGTCAGCAAGAATTTTGCGCAGTTCTCGTACAGCCTTATATATTAGCTGAACGGGAAGCTACGGAAGATGAAATCGCCACCTATATGCAAGCACTTGGCTTTGAAATGGACTATTACGACGAATATCGTAATTCGGATTATGAAGTGTTTGATGCAGTTCCCAATAATGTACTTTATGGCATAGACGGAGATTTATACTTCATTGACACGCAGATTAGATTACGGTCTTAACTCTATTAGGAGTACTCTCATCTAAAGGGTAACGCATAGGCATTTGCCCATGATGCAGCCCTTTTTGATAATTCGTTCTTTTATTTACTAACAAGGAGTTTACCCATTGCTATTATAGCATTGATTAATAACAGCTTGCAAAGACTTACAGGGATGCTGTGTCGCTGCTTCATACGGTATGACCGACACTATGGGTCGTATGCACTCAGACGCTCAGTTCGCTGGTTCATCCTCAGTTCCCGCTCACGTAGAAATGATGGGATTCCTGGGAATCGGTAACAACCCGATGGTAGGTTGTACAGTGGCTTGCGACGTTGACGTTGCTACTGCTTTGAGCAAATAATATTGAAATTATTTATATGGAGAGTACTTTTTTAAGTACTCTCCTATTTTTTATTAAAAACAAAAACTTTTGGAAAAGCGTTTCCATTCCATTACTTATTAAAAGATATTTGAGCTTTTAGCTCTTATTCTCTCAATCTGAAAACCGCCAATTTGAAGTTCACGAGAATAAGTAGATGAAGGTTCACGTCCTGTTTGGGCGTGAACTGTTCGTGCTTATTTGTGAACAAGGTGCTTGGCGGTGCCTCAGATTGAAATAAGTCACGAATGGTTCCGCCTTTTTTATTTCTGTATGATACACATTGGAAAACTGATAGAGGAAGAGCTTCACCGCCAAGAACGCTCTGTGAGCTGGTTCGCCAAAAAAACTCTGCTGCGAACGGACAAATGTGTATTCCATCTTCAAGCGTACCAGTATCGACACCGCCCTTTCCATCGTGCTGCAACACAATTTCTTTCAACACTACCTCACCGAATTAGACCGGAAACAGGTCAATTAAGTCCCGGCTTAATCAAGAAAAGCGTGATTTTTCTTCAACACATTCGTGAATTATACTATCATTCCAAAATGATATGCAAACATCTGCCGCCCTATCTTTGCAGAAAAAACAAATGAGAATTATCATATACATTCTGTTTTCATTATTCTTTTCTGCAAAACTATGTGGAGAAAATTTCAGAATCGATAAATATCGATGTTCCAACAAATTATACACTCACATTATCAATCACATATTTCGCAGCCATAATAATAATAAAGAAATATCATTATCCAATGAAGGTAATATCATATATGTATCATATGCCAACAAAAAGAATATCTCATTCCACAAATCAGCTAAAAATGACAATGTTTTCCTCAAAAAGAAAGGAAAATACATTGCCAACCTATTTATAAAGAAGAATCAATATGACATTATAGTTGGGGCTTATTTCATTGTCATTAGAAAAGACAAACAGATAGCAAAGATATCACTTACTCGTATATAAATTATGCAACGATAAGTAACTAATCAAAATTAAGCAGCATAATGGCTAAAGTTAATATTCAGTC
>CAQBGY010000678.1 GCA_948759685.1 uncultured Eubacterium sp. | reverse complement strand
CACTCTTTCCCTACACGACGCTCTTCCGATCTTTCATGCGAAAACACCTCCATTTTTTCTTGTAACATTTGTAAAGCACTGTGTATGTGATGCCATGCCGTACTCCGGCAACGTCCATACATTTCACCAATTTCCTGTTGCGTGTAATGACCGAAAAAGTAGAGATAAATGATTTCTCTTTTTTTCTCTGGCAAGGATAACAGCGCAGCGGCAAGCTCTCCATTGGTGAGGATAACCGTCTGACCACATATGGTGATGGGGTACTGCTCATAGGGGTCTATGAAATATTTATTAGACGTACTGAACGGGTAAAATTTTTCTTCTGTAAGATATTCAAAAGATATTTCTCTTTGCCGTTTCCTGCTTCTGTCACGCCATGAGTTGAGAGTTGCATAGCGTATCACCACTCTACAAAAAGCGTTAAAAGTATACATAATGTGTTCTTTGTATGCTTCGGTGCAAGCTGAAAGCCTTTGTTTTTTATTTGCTGTATTTGTCCGCTCTTTATTCAAAATAGGTTCTCCTTTTTTATCAGATTTTTTCTCCATATAATTCACAAAAACTTACATTGTCTTTTGAAACATATACCGAATCTTATCTAACCGACTGTTAGGGCGGCGTGGCTGCGATACAAACTCCCCAGAAGTTTCTTTATACCCTTTTAATTCTGTAAGACAAACACTTCTCCCGTTTGTATAAAAATTTAAATCATTTTTATATTCATTGATACAGCGGGCGGGGATTTCTCCTTTAAAAATAACCTCATCATTTTCAAGTACAACCGATTCAATCACTGCACAATATTTTGGCACATCATTGTAAGCCCGTGAAAGATATTCCTGTGGAGCAAAAAGGGTAAAGGAAAGGTATGGCTCCAAAACCTGTGTTCCTGCTTTTTTCAATGCCTGTTCCAATACGACAGGAGCAAGGAAGCGAAAATCTGCGGGGGTACTAACCGGGCTGTAATAAACTCCATAGTCAAAACAAATGCTGCAATCTGTCACTTCCCAGCCATATAAGCCTTGCTCCATTCCATAATGCACACCCTCCATGACGGCATTTTGAAAACTTTGGTTCAAATAGCCAAGAGATACCTTGCTTTTATACTGGGTTCCGCTTCCGATAGGGAGTGGTGTTACAGTTAAACCAATAGACGCCCAAAATGGATTTGGTGGTACTTCAATATGAATCGTGTAGGCTGCCTTTTTTAACGGTCTTTCCAGATAAATAACCGTAGGCTCTTTCATAGCCACTTTTACATGATACTTTTCTTCCAGCAATGAACAAATAACCTCTAATTGCACCTTTCCTAAAAAAGACAGAATAATCTCACGGGTGGCAGTATCAATTTCAAAGTGCAAAAGTGGGTCTGTATCGGCAATTTCTATGAGAGCATTCAGCAAGGCTTCTCTTTGTTCTGGCTCTTGTGGCTCAACGGTTGTCCGAAGTAAAGGCATAGGATTGTCAATCCATGCTTTGCGAGGTAAAAGTTCTTCATTTCCCAAAATGTCATATAATTTTAAAGTATCATCGGATAAGACAACAATTTCTCCCTGACAGGCATGGTCTGCCGAAACAATTTCGCCATTTGCCGGAATGTACATTTCTGTAATCTTTACCTTTTTCTTTTTTGACAGCAGAAGTGTATCTCGTAAATGGAGCGTTCCATGATATAGGCGTAAGTAGGAAAGACGTTTTTTCCCTTCTGTATACTCAACCTTAAAAACATACCCACATAATTCAGACTGATTATTTTTTGTTTCTGTAACAAAAGTTTCAGTAATTACCTCAATCAATTTTTCTGTTCCTAAATTGTCTTTTGCGCTTCCATGATATACAGGAAACAAAGAACAACATCTGGTTCTCTGGCACTTTTCAAGTTGTAATTCCTGTATGTCCAATGAATCCTCTGAAATATATTTTTCTAATAGTTCATCATTCCCGGAAATAACGGAATCCCATTTATCCAAATCAGCAATATCAGTAATATCTATTTTGGGCGATAAGATAACCTCTTGCATGACGATTATATCACTGGTAAGTTTTTCCCTGATGTTTTGATAAATACGCTGTAAATCAATCCCGTTTTGGTCTATCTTATTTACATAGATAATTGTCGGAATGTTCATTTTCTGAAGTGCATGGAATAATATTCGGGTCTGTGCCTGTACACCGTCTTTCGCCGAAACAACTAAAACAGCTCCGTCAAGGACAGATAAAGAACGATATACTTCGGCTAAAAAATCCATATGACCGGGAGTGTCCACGATATTGATTTTATAACCATTCCAGCAAAAAGAAGTAACTGCCGTCTGAATGGTAATTCCCCGCCGCTGCTCTAAAACCATAGTGTCTGTTCTTGTGGTTCCTTTATCTACACTTCCTTGTTCTGCAATCGCTCCACTGGTGTACAACAGGCTTTCTGTTAAAGTTGTTTTTCCCGCGTCTACATGGGCAAGAATGCCAATATTGATTATTTTCATGTGATTGTCCTCCCTTTACAAGCCCAAAAGGGCATAAAAATCCCCAGCAGTAAAATACTTTTACCACTGGGGATTACAGTTTGCGGACATACACATATACAGCATACACCTGCTGGTGATTGCTGTTCTTTTTCAGATATGTCAAAATTGATAAGGCAAAAGTATTCTTAAATTGGGTACAAAAAACCAAGCCCCCTTATTTAGGGACATTCAAAATTCTTTGAACCCACTATTTGATTGAAGTTTTATTTAAGAATACCTTGCCGCATATTTTTTACTCCTTTTTTGGAATGAAGCTATTATAGCACATCAATTTTAGAAAAGAAAGTAGAAAAAGGAAAAATACTTTGTACACCATAAGAAAGATGTAATGAGTGAGAGGTTTCGTAGTCATCGACATTGTGGAAAAATCTAAACTTTTGGATTTTTCCACAAATCCAAACTTAGAAAG
>CAQBGY010000677.1 GCA_948759685.1 uncultured Eubacterium sp. | reverse complement strand
ACATCTGTTGACAATCCTAATTTTTTCTTCCCATCATCCGATAGGGCATTTAATGTATCAGCAATTTCTTCCAATATCCTTTTTTCAACTTTCGAGAGTGCGCTTTCCTTATTTCCCCAATCGGGAGAAATGAGCTCATTCTTTCCTGCAGCTTCCTTGGCATATTTTTCTCGTCGGTCACGCAGCTTTTTTATATCGTTATACCCCTGCAGCATGCCATATACGGCAATCACGATTTCGACCTCATGTTCAGTAGACGCAAATTTTCTTATAATGTATATTGTATACGCTTCACAAAAAGTCTGATATTCATCTGAACTATGATGGAATCCTTCAATACTTGTGATGCCTTCCAAAATCTTGACTAGCTCCTTTACGTTGTCTCTGTGTCTTCGAATATCTTTTAAGATGTCTAGGATATCATTCTCTTTAGTATTGTTTCTTTCCCCCACACCCGTCACCATCCTTTCACGGTAAAAAATCGCTTTTAGTATAACATTTCTGTCGCTTCTCTGAAAGTACTGGAATAAAAAATCGTCGCTCGGCAGCGACGATTCAGAGAATGCTCCGCATTCTCCTTGAATGGTTTACACTGTCGCAATTTCCTATAGAATGAAAAAGTCGCAGGCTGCCCTGCGGCTTTTTGATGTCAAATACCATCATACTCTGTAATTTCCAAGATGTATTTACTTGAATACACCGATGGGTCTTTAACGTGTTGGAGAAACTCAACATTTCGCCGTATGTATCCAACATTCTCCTCGACAGAAATTTTCTCATTGGAAATCTCAATCCGGTAAGTTGGCATGATACCGAAAAATGACACTGGCGCAGTTACTGTAAGATCAAATGAGCGCCCCGTAATGTCTTTCAACGAAAGGATTCCAACACCGCTAGTCTCCGGCTTATCATACCAAAAACTAAGGGAGCTCTCATAGATAGTGACTGTCCTAAGCTCCCAACCGGCATACTCTCCTCTGAGAATCTCTGGGTAATGATCAGCAAATTCTCGATCATCCTCATCTTCAATGTTCATAGACACTACCATACGTTCGATTACTTCATCCCAAGTATTACAGGTTCTATCTTGGTGATGTCTCATGGGTGTCAGAGATAGCTTGAGGAATCCTGCACCTTTTTCTGGCGTCAGCTCAATATCATTTTTTTGCCCAGAAATCCTATACTCTTCTGTTAGCTCCACCGTGTACGTCATCTGTCTCATATCGTTCCCTCCTATTTTTTGCAAATTTGCACAATAATCGCATCATCGCCCATCCTTCCTGCAAGAGGAGAAGCGAGTTCTGCGATTATAGGGAGGAAAACGGGGGAGATTAGATATGTATTAGATATACAGAATACTTCGGTATCTTAATGTGCTCACAAGTTAGTTTCATCTAACTTACGCTTTCATTTTAGCACACATGTTCGATTTTGTCAATACTTTTAACGTTTTTTCACCCATATTGGCAAATGTGGAATTCTTTTCGATTCTTTTTCTTTCCGAGGAGTTCTTTTTCATTCTTATTTCGAGAGTGGCCGTTTTTCCCTTGTATAATCCAATTAAAGCAAGGCAAACCCCTACATCAAACCGCAGAAAGCGAGGTAGAAATCTTTGTTGGCGGTCGGGGGCGTTGACTGCTAAGACACTAGAAACCATTAACAAATTCATATCAGGCCACATGTGCGCAGTGAGGCGGGATACGACATACCACATCCTTATGACCGTGATAATGGCGGTTGTTGGAAGTGGGGTGTAAGTACCCTTGTTTCCTGCGCATATTTTTTGCCGTACTTGGGTACTGCGGGTCAATCCGATTCTTGGCATCCTGCCGTCACTGTCTCTCTGGCCGGAAAGAGAGGCAAAGAATGTCTGATTACAATGATTACATGGAACTGAAGCTGGAATACTATGAATATCGGTCACAGGATGGTCCGAAAAACCCAGAAATTATGCGGTGGTTTTGGTCTGAACTCAAACGCCTAGAGCGCCCATCCCGCTGCAGGCTGGAGAATGGCACCCGCTGCACAAAAAGCTGCCGCAACTGTCCCAGGCAGCGGGAGGGTGCTCCGCTTTCTCTCGATGCCCTGTCAGAAACAGGCACAGAGGCCGCCGATGTGTTCTCTCTGGAAGACCATATCATAGAACTGGAATTGTCAGAAGCCCTCAAAGATGCCGTCAGCGCCCTGAGCGAGCAGAACCGAACCATTATCATCCTGTTCAGCGAAGGTGTCACGGAACGGGCTATCGCAGCAGAGGTCGGCATGAGCCAGAAAGGGGTCAATAACCGAATACATAAAATTATTGATATATTGCGGGAAAGCCTCCGAGATTTCTTCTAATGTTAGTGCCGCCAGCCAAACACTGGCGGCACCACTTTGCTAATCTGCCTCTTCCATCTTCATATGTTCTCTCAGATAGCTTTCCTGGCAGCCAAGGATTACCAGCGGGTTGATTTTCTCTATCAGGTAACTTTTCTGCATTAGCTCCAACCCATATATGACAAGCCCTATACTGCGGCTTGCCGATTCCCTGAGAATCCCAATAGCTTCTTCGTACAGACATTCAGCACAGTCAAATCTGGATAAATCCGTCTCGACTAAATAGGCCAGCCATTGAAGTGCTTCGGCTATGAAGAATTTAATATCTTTGCTAAATTCCTCATTTTGCTTTTCCAAAACTTCCATCGCATCCTTAAAAGTATCTGACTCTACAGCGCGGCATAGGCCCAGTACGATATAAAGCAAACCTGACAGGTCTGCATCTTCAGGAATATCCAGCCTGTCGAACCCCAAATGACCAAGGGTATGCAATCCGTAGATTACTGCCGTGAACGCATAGTGGAGTTTATACTCTTTCACCAAATAATCAGCCACACCATATTTATCCTCATCATTCGGATGTGGTGTCAGCAGCGGAGTCGCTATCCGTCCCTGCTC
>CAQBGY010000676.1 GCA_948759685.1 uncultured Eubacterium sp. | reverse complement strand
CCCCCGCAGTTAGCAACAACCCCGACGCAGTGGCAAGCTATATCGGGGAGACGAGTTATTACAGCTATGACAGGAGCGGGAATCTGTTGAGCGACGGTAGTGCAACGTATACCTATGATGGTTTCGGGCGTACCGCAGAAGTTAGGATGGCAAATGGGAATAGCCAGATAAACCGCTACGACGCCGAGGGACTCCGCGCCGAGATGGAGGAGAACGGTCAGTTAGTTAAATTCCTGTTTAATGAGGAAAAGGAATTCATTGCGGAAGAAACAAGTAACGATGTAATACGTTACGTTCGCGGACTTGGAATCATCAGTTCTGACAGCGAAAGCGCTAGGACATACTACCACTATGTGTCAGACAATCAGGGAAGTGTGCGGCTTATTCTTACGGATACGGCAAATGACAGAAAGATACGCAATTACTACTGCTATGATGCATTTGGCGAAAGTGTTATAAGCCATGAGGATATCCATAACAGATTCCGCTTTAACGGGGAGCAGTATGATCCAGTTACCAGCCAGTATTATCTCAGGGCGAGGTTCTATAACCCAGTTATTGGCAGATTCATGCAGGAAGATACCTATTATGGGGATGGGCTGAACCTTTATGAGTACTGTAGGAATAATCCGGTGCTTTATAGAGACCCGAGTGGGCATGATGCGGTGAATCAGGGGAATTTGTATGAGAGTGAAAGTGGCTTAAATGAAGGATTAATTTATAGATATATGCTGGATGGAAAAATATACTTTGATGTCGAAAATTTGCCAGGAGAAGCAGGAATAAGAGTTCCAAGAAGATTAACACCCGAGGAGATGAGTTTTTTGACAAAAGAATATGGAGTTGAATTTGGGTTAGTGTACAAATTAGGTCCTGGAAAAAACGGTGGTGGAGGTCAGTATTGGCTATATTCAGGCATGCAAAATCGAGTAAAAGTACCAATTGTTAAAGATGTAATGTTAATCTATCATACACATCCCAAGGGGTCATCGGGGGCAAGCCTGGGAGATAGAACCGTGATGAAACGGTTGGAAGCTATTGGATCGCCACAAAGAAGTTCTCAAATAATTCCAGTAGGAAAAAATGAAACTGCGAGATTTAATTCAAATGGAACATATACTACACAATAATAAATGTATTATAGAGGAGGTTAATGCTGTGGATAAATTGGATGACTTACAATCTCTTTGGACTACAGACAAAGATAAATATTATTTAGAAATAATGGATGGTATGTTTAGCATTATGGATATAAATAATATGATGTTGCTTATAGAGGATGATAAGCTGTATCTTTCAACCATGGAAAAGATGATTGATAATGGGGTTAAAGTTATTGAGAGGGACAATACTACTAAAAAGGGGATAGTATTATCATGTCATAAAGCTATGCAGAAATACAGAGAATTTAAAGATAGCATATAGGGGGATTTCAGATTTCGATGATATTGCGAAGACAAGAACCGAAATCTAAGGTATCAAACAAAACTGTTATAATGTCGAGATATACTACTGAACTGACTGGTTCATATCTGGTAAAACTATAAAGGATATTTTTCTGAGAGTGCAAATTGCTAAAGCAATTATCTTCACAACCACAGGCATGGCGATGGTTACGTCGAGGCTTGTGGAGTAGTGTTATCACAAAAATATGTAATTAGGCTTACCTAAATATGAACCAGTCAGTATTGTCTAAGGGTGAGGTTCTATAATTCGGTAATTGGCAGATTCACGTAGGAAGACACCTATTATGGAAGGAGACTAATCCTTTATGAGTACTGTAGAAATAATCCAGTAGTTTATAGTGATCCGAGTGGGCATGATGTGGTGAATCAGGGGAATCTATTATGGTACTTCTCTGGGACTGTATGTAACATATATGGAACCAGATGGATGGCGTGTAGATATTAGGCTGAATGGTGAGGTGATTCATACAAGAAAAGAGTGGGTCCCAGATCATTCAAAAAAATATGCGTATCGTTATTATTATGATGGAACTCCTGTACCAAATGGGTGACATAATATGGGTGAGTTTGTTGATCCTGTAGGGGAAGGCACTTTCTTGCCACCGAAACCTAAGAAGGATAATTAGGAGGGGACGATGGAAAAAATATTTAAAGAAGTGATGTTGGACAAAATTATTTTTAACAGGGAAAATAATGCAGTGTGTTTTGAATTTTATTCATATACAGGAAAAGATATAGGTAAAATAATATGTGGGAATGTTTTTAAGCTGGATTTGAACCAATCAATTATGTTTGATGAGGATTTACTTCCCTGTCTCGTACTGGATGTCACATCAGGACAATTACGAAACGAGGAGATTGTGGAATATTTCAGTAAATTAAATTATTCATTTAGAAATACTGAAGAACCAATGGTACCACCAAGCGAATTGTATTGGTACTTTGAAATAGCGGGTGGTCCGATTGTAATTCAGGTGATATGTGGAAATATAGTAAAGATATTGTTTGAAGACTAAACATTATAAAATCTATGCTGAATACTTTCTTTATTTGCAAATGAGATATTAAGAAGATCTGCCCCAAACAATATGACAGCGGTGGGGGACGAAGTACGCCTACGACGCATGGCGGGCTGTACACATGCACGCACGACTACATGGGCAGGCTGCTCTCCGAGAAGACCCCGGTGCAGAACGCCATGGGTGCACAGGGCACGCGCTACGAGTATGACGCGGATTTTAACCGAATTAAGACCGTTTATGCGGACGGCGGCATCCTGCGGGAAAGGCATGACGCGTGCGGGAACGTCACGGAACGCATCCTCCCCGGGCAGTACGACGAAAAGACGGACGGCGGAAAGGGATACAGTTATGAATATGACAGCAGGGACAGGTTGGTGTCCGTCACCAACCCCGACGGCGCCACCGAGCACAGGTACGTGTATGACGCTGCTGGAAACCTTATAAAGGAC
>CAQBGY010000675.1 GCA_948759685.1 uncultured Eubacterium sp. | reverse complement strand
AATTATTTCTCTATGCCGTTATATTATCATTACCATTCCGTCCGCATTTTTGTTTGGCAGACTTTTTGGCGCAGTTGGCGTATGGAATGCTTTTTGGGTGGCTGAATTTATTACCGCCATTATTTCATTTTTTATTTATCACAGAACAATAAAATGTAATTAGGAACTATTCAGAAATTACTCATGACAAGAACTTGCCTAAATGTCCATCTGCTGCATCAGAAAATCTTGACATAGCCCGCTATGCCTGCGATTTTCTTCTTTGCAGCTGAACATTTATGCGGCGTTCTTGTCACAAGTAATTTCTGAACAGTTCCTTAGAAAGACAACCGCATACCGGGAGGTGGTAACGTGGGAAAATTGTTACTACTGACACTTAACGAACAAGAAGAAAAAATGATTGACAAAATCATAACGGCAATATCTGATTATATACAAATTGAACCTATGGAGATTACGCCCGCTTCCATGTTATCATTTAATCTCAGATATCTTTTTCTGCCCTTATGGACGCTTAGAAGCCCTTTTATGGGCGGTAATGGGTAATCCCTGCCTGCTCACGAATTGCCCCGAAAATGCCCTTAAAACGTTTTTTGCTCCTGTTCTATGTCTGTATTTGTTTTCCATTTTCGTTTTTCTATAAGGGTTTGGGAAACTTCCCACCAAATAAAAATTCTATACGTCACTTCTCATAAAGATAGAGAATTTTTCGGGATTGTGTACTCAATCCCTATGCTTGCTATTCCGCTATTCTAAACTTTTTATAAAATTTCAAAAAAACTTTGCCATTTTTTACCTCCCGTGCGTAGTAAGTAGTAGAGGGGGGAGTTTACGCTATTCCCGTATAGTGTACTTGCCGCTTCTCATAAAATTTAGGGAAACCGTCAAAGGAGAACGTTTATGCCAAAAACTAATAACTCTCCTACACCCGATACTCAAATACGCATGGAAAGTCTTTCCATAGATAAAATGAGGCTGACCGTTACCAACATCTACCCCGCCTTTCAGAAAAAATCAGAACAGGAAGCCCGGCAGGAAATCGGGGCAAGGCTCTATCAGATTTTTAAGAAATATGCGTAAGTCCCTTGCAAAACAATCATGGAAACGATATGATCGTTTTGTGGATATGCGTCTTACGTTTTAGGAGGTAGATAGAATGTACGACGCATTATATGCAAGACAGTCAATCGAAAAAAAGGACAGCATATCCGTAGAAAGCCAGCTTGAGTATTGCAGATACGAAACCCACGGGGAAGCCTGCATTGAATATACAGACAAAGGCTTTTCGGGCAAGGACACCAACCGTCCAGGCTTTGAAAAAATGATGAACGATATTCGCGCAGGAAAAATCAAACGGGTTATTGTCTACAAACTCGACCGTATCAGCCGTTCCATTTTGGATTTTGCAAACATGATGGAGATATTTCAGAAATATCATGTGGCGTTTGTTTCTTCCACGGAAAAATTTGACACGTCCACGCCGATCGGCAGGGCGATGTTAAATATCTGCATCGTGTTCGCCCAACTGGAACGGGAAACTATACAAAAGCGCGTAACGGACGCTTATTATGCACGGTGCAAGCGCGGCTTCTACATGGGCGGACGTATCCCCTACGGCTACCGTCTGACGAACACGGTCATTGACAATATCCGCACGTCCATGTACGAGGAAGTCCCGGAGGAAAGCGAACAGCTAAAGCTGATTTACTCTATGTATGCGGACACGGGCAATTCCCTTGGGGATATTGTGCGGTACTTGAACGAACATCAGATTAAAAATCTGCGCGGCGCAAACTGGAATACCGCCCGTATCAGTGAAATGCTCCGCAATCCCGTGTATGTGCAAGCCGATATTGACGTGTATCAGTTTTTCCAAAGTCAAGGCGCTAACATCTATAACCCGGCAAGTGATTTTACGGGTTACAATGCCTGCTATCTCTACAAGGGTACGGTGTCCACTTCAAGAAAGCAGAGTGATTTATCCGACAAAGAGATTGTGCTTGCGCCGCATAAGGGGTTTATCCCCTCTAAGACATGGTTAGCCTGCCGCATACGGTGTCTAAATAACCGACAGTCAACAAAGACTTGCAAGCCGAAAAATTCATGGCTTGTTGGTAAGGTAAAATGTGGCAAATGCGGTTATGCGCTGACAATCCGCAAGGCAAAAACAAGGTGGGGACGTTACTTTGTTTGCAGCCAGTCGGGAAGCCGTGGAAGCAACTGCACCGGGGCGGGTTGTACGGTTTATGCGGACGTTTTGGAAGAATATATGCTTGTCGCAATTAAAGAAAGACTATCGGAGTTTCAAAACCTTTCCTGTCTATCTGAAACAGGAGAAGAACAAAAGTATATGACGAAAAAAATCCGTCTGACACAGATTGAGGAAGAAATCGAAGAACTTCTCTCCAAAGTGTCCGGGGCAAGCGGCGTTCTGATGAAGTACATAGACGAAAAAGTATCGGAACTGGACGCAGAACGAAAAGCCTTGCAGGAAGAAATCATTACGGCAAATGTCACAGACACAGAGGGCAGATTGAAACAGATCACCAATCATGTGAAAACATGGGAAACGCTCTCTTTCGAGGACAGACAGGCGGTAGTTGATACGCTTATCAAAGTTATTCGCATTGCAGACGGAAACATTGAGATTACTTGGAACATTTAACCATGAAAGTCTATGCCACACAGTTTTGAGGAAAATTTAATAAAAATCTGTTGATACACCAATACTAAATACCGTATAATAAAGAAAACAGTGAAGGGAAGTGATACTATGGCACCTGCGGCACAGGCAGTTAGAAATCAAGAAATCCTAAAAACCGAATATTCCGAAAAAGCAGCCATAGGCGCATTATATGATGAACTCTCCAAGGGAATAGAAAGTCTGAAAAAAGGCGATGTTTATACGATTGATGAAGCATGGGAGGAAATTGACAAAAT
>CAQBGY010000674.1 GCA_948759685.1 uncultured Eubacterium sp. | reverse complement strand
ACACTTTTCCGAAAAAGGAGTAAAAAATAATAAAGAAAACCTTGCTGATTTTCAGAAACGGAAACTGAAGCTCGGCAAGGTTTTTTCTTAATTTAGCTGAATCTTTTTAAAGGAGAATACGTTTCATGCACTACATTTATTTTGAAGCAATATTGAAAAATACAGGAGATATGGTATATTAAAAGAAATAAGACCATTTAGGTGTCGTGGTGGATTGGATATGTGAGCGATTATTAGAACTTGGAGGGTAATAGAATGGTATTGCTAGTTGTTGATACTCAAAATTTAATCATGAATAATGACTTATATGAATTTCAAACTTTGGTGTATCGTATTAAAACACTAATCAAAGAGGCGCGCAATAATAATATAGAAGTTATTTATGTTAGACATGATGATGGTGTTGGACAGAAATTAACGAAAGGCGCAGCAGGCTATGAAATATACGAAGAATTTCAGCCAATGCCAAATGAGCGTGTTTTTGATAAAAATGTAAACAGTGCTTTTTTAGATACAGGGTTGTTGGAGTACTTGCATGAAAAAGACGAAGACACCATTATTATTGTAGGACTGCAAACAGATTACTGCATAGATGCAACAGTGAAATGTGGTTTTGAGCATGGGCTTAAAATGATTGTTCCAGCAAATACAAACAGTACGTTTGATAATGCGTATATGACAGCGGAAAAATCTTATCGATATTATAATGAGTTCATGTGGAATGGAAGATATGCTGAATGTATTTCATTTGACAAAACGCTTGAATTGATGAACAGATAAATTCCAGTGTAAAGAATTGTTAGGTGCGTGTGGAAAACAGAGTGAAAAAGACGATATTAGTGTGGGAACCATATTTTTTTATGGCTTTTGGGTTATTTCATTTACATAGAGTTTGGGGATTAATAGATAGAAGCTCTTATGCTGAATTTTGGATTGGTGTATTGGAAAATAAGGGACTATTTTATTTTGGGCTGATGGGATTATTGGCTGCGCTTTGCATTTTGGGAATGATTACCTTTGTGCGAAATCTGCATAATAACTATTGGTGGAGATGGATATATTTACTTGGCGGTGTATATGTGCTATTTGATTTGTTTGCCATTGCTGCTGGATTAGAATTTTGGAACAGGCTTTTACGGTGGATGTTTGATGTGAAATCGAGTTACTGGAACATTGTGTGGATGTTTTTTGAATTGCTCGGCGGTTTTTCCTTTGTATGGGGTGTAAAATTGTTGATACAAAGAAATAGGGCAGTGGTGTAGTAGGTGTATTGTCTCACTGTAAAGCATTGATTCTACAAGTTTTTTCAGAACTTTTAAGATACTGTTGTGTCATCATTGAAAAATACAGGAGATATGGTATACTATAAGAAAGAGTAGCTTTTTATGGTCCAATGTACGGCACAAGGGGCAGCACTTTCGCTCAGCGATACAATCAGAATAAGGAGAGACAAAATGGAAGAAACAACTACGCAATGGCATCTAGGATTAAAACCCGCCGTTGATTTGGAACTTGCAGAGGAGAGGGAAAACCTGTCATATTATAGGGAATACAGCCTCAACCAGCAGGCATTGGAGATCGACCTGCTAATCATCAAAAAAGAAGGAAAACAGCCGATCAGGAATGAAATCGGCAGACTGTTTAGAAAGTACAATGTCATTGAGTACAAATCACCAAAAGATGAGTTGAACATTGATACATTTTACAAAGTGGTTGCATATACAAGCCTGTATAAGTCTTATGGAAAAACAGTGGACGAGCGCAAAGCAGATGAAATCACAATGACCCTCATTCGGAAAGCCAAGCCAGTAAAACTGTTCCAATATTTTGAGGAACATGGAATCCCGCTTGAAAATCCATATAAGGGGGTATATTATGTGATGGAAGGGTTCATGTTTCCGGCACAGATCGTGGTCACAAAAGAACTGAACCGTCAGGAACATATATGGCTGACCGCACTGACAGATGAAATGCAGAAACAACAGATGAAAGAGCTATTGGATAAAGTAGAGTCGTTTCATACAAAATTTGACAGAGAGCTTGCCGAGGCAGTGCTGGAGGTGGCAATCAAAGCAAACTGGCAGACCGCACAGGAATTGAGAGGAGATGGAAATATGTGTGAGGCATTAATGGAACTCATGGAACCAGAGATTAATAAGATCAAAGAAACCGTTCGGGAGGAGACAAAGCAGCAAGGAATTAAGAATGCAATTATAGCCTTGCGTGTTTGTGGAAATGGAGACATTGAAATCAAGAATGCGATTATGAAGGCATATGGAATTTCCTCCAATGAGGCGGAAAAATATCTGTAACGATTAGGCGGTACAGTTCTATTATAAGGGCTGTATCGTCTCTGTTTTTGCACCTGTTGTTATATTCTGTGCGCCGCTATGGGAAAGCTTTAAAATTGTAAAGTCTTTGATGAGCAGAGAAAACTGTATGGAATGACAGAGCAGACGGTTAAAGAAACAATCTGAGAGGAGATGGAAATATGTGTGAGGCATTAATGGAACTCATGGAACCAGAGATTAATAAGATCAAAGAAACCGTTCGGGAGGAAACAAAGCAGCAAGTAACGCAACAAGTAACGCAACAAGGAATCAAGAATGCAGTCATCGCCTTAAAAGCATCTGGACATACAAACGATGCAATCAAAAATTTCCTTATCATGGCGTATGGGATCACACAGAATGATGCGGAAAAGTATGTATAACAAAAATCAAGACCAAAAGCATTTTTGAAAAAGCTAAAATAACACAAAAACATAAAGAATAGAGAGCATTCTGTTAGAAGCTGCCCTCTATTTTTTATGCACACGGGCAGCTAGAATAATGCTTTTGGCGCGAAATCTACCAAGAAATAAAAAATACCGAAACCCTTCAAAGAATCAAAGGATTTCGGCGCCCCTGCCAAGAGTCGTTGCGACAAGATTCGAACTTGCG
>CAQBGY010000673.1 GCA_948759685.1 uncultured Eubacterium sp. | reverse complement strand
TTCAATAGCGGAGACAGACATTATGTCCTTATCGTCAATACGGACACATATGCATCTCGCCTGTATTATCTGACTGAAGAGGAGCATGAAAACCTTGGAGACGCCGTTGCCTACCATAAGGGACAAATCATCTTCGGAGTTCCCGGAAAACTGGTAAAAGTCTCAATGAAAAGGGACTCGGACAGGTCGTGATTCAGAATGAGTTTTATCTGAAATATAACAATGATGTTGTCAAAATATCGATATCTTTTAATTGTAATAGTAGGCATATTTACTATTTCCTGTTTCGTTGTATTAAAAACATCTATAATAAAATCTGCTGATAAGGCAGAAAACGGTAAAAGAAGTTTAGATTCTTTGCTTGAATGCTTCCCTGATTCATCTTACGAGATGAAGTCGGCACGTTTTTTGATTGCAAATATGCCCGGTCATTATTCTCTAACGGGGAAAGAGCGGGATAAATATGTCGAATATTTCAAGGCATACGGCAAGAGTGAATCATCTGCAAAACATGTAGTAGATTCACTCAAATCCATAAACGGAAATTTTGACATATCACATTTAGCACCTGTGGCGGATACAGACGCCATATCGGAGGAGTTTCTGATAAGAGAAATCCGTGATGCCGTGAGAATATGGCAGTCATACGGTTGGTCTTCGGATGTGCCTTTTGAAAGGTTCTCTGAATATATTCTCCCTTATAGACTTGAAAATGAGGTATTGTCGGAGAACTGGCATAGTGCGATAAACAAAGAGTTGTCAGAAGTGCTTGACAGTCTTGAAAATATAGGATGCTTAGATCCTATAGACGTGGCGAAATCTGTCATGACATGGTGGAATGCACCTGCATTCAAATGGACGGGGCAATTTCCCTTGGGTCCCAGTGTCGGTTCGGAATTACGAAAATTTCATTGTGGGTCCTGTAAAGAGACAGCGGATGCTGTCGTTTATCTTCTGAGAGGTGCAGGTGTGGCTTCTGCTGTAGATTTTGATATAATGAGGGGCGATGCCAATGTGCCACATATGTGGAGTGTCGCTTTTGATAAAAACGGAAGAACATTCGGATTTACCAAAGATTATCTTTATTGGGTTCCGACGAAAGACTATCCTTTGATTACCTCAAAAGTTTACAGACATACGTTCAGTCGTCGCGACTTTGGAGACAGGACAGCCGGAGATGTACCATATAATTTTGTCAATGCCGCCATGGCGGATGTTACAAATGAGTATGGAACTACTTATTTGTTAAAGGTAAAATTAGAAAAATCGGGGAATAACCGCCATGCCCTTCTCTGCAACAGTAGCCAGCTTTCATGGATTCCTGTAGCGGTTGGAGAGATAAAAGATAACAATGGATTTTTCAGTAAAGTGCGTCCCGGTTCAGTCACCATTGTAATGTGTCAGAGGAATGGACAGTTAATTGCTCAATCCGCGCCCTTTATTGTCATTAATTCCAAAACTATAAAATATTTCGTACCTCGTGCGGAGTGGGTGGATGCTGAAATATATTGTAAATACCCGATGTCTGAAGAGAATGGCGATATTGTGGGCAGAGTCATAGGTGGTAAAATACAAGGCAGTAATTATAAAGACTTCAGGAAATATGAAACTCTTCATGCGATAAAGGATTTCCCCCAAAGGAAGCTGAATGGTGTAAAACTTCATAAAGAGACTAAACCTTATAGATATTATCGTTATATCGGTGCTGACAGCACATACTGCAATATTGCCGAGGTGATGTTGTTTAACGAATTTAAGGAAAACCTTGCCCTGAAGGGAAAGGTTTATGGAACTGAGGGAACGAATTACAAGGATAAGTCGCATGACTATCACTCGGTTTTTGATGGAGACTGGTTCACTTCATTCGATTATCCAAAACCATCGGGAGGATGGGCTGCCGTAGATATGGGGCAGCTTGTGAAGATTGACAGTATAACGTATTGCCCGCGTAACAGAGATAATTATGTAAGACCTGGAAATCTATATGAACTTTTTTATTGGAGTGTAAAAGATTGTAAATGGGTTTCATTGGGAAAACAGAAGACTCAAACTGATGTGTTGCACTATAGGATACCCAAAGGTGCTTTATTATACCTAAAAAACCACACGGGTGGCAAAGATGAGAGAATATTTGAATATGATCATTCTATAAAGAGACAGATCTTTTATTGATTTAGGAGCTATGTTATTCGTCACATTTGTTACAAATTTGAATAAATATGTATAAATTTGTTGCCTTTTCATAGATTACGATTCAAATACTGTCGATACAATTTTTAGTGGTTTTACCGCTATGCCAATGTTTGGTTCAAAGAGAGACCGAATCCGCAGAGGCTCGTTCTCCACAGATTCATAAAATAATTTTTAACATCTAAAATTTCAAGAAAATGAAAAAGAAGATTATTTTCGCTGCAGTTGCGGTGGTTATGGGTGTTTCTGCGTATGTTGGAGTAAATGCGCAGCAGCAAGATGCAATGTCTGACATACAGTTGTCAAATGTTGAAGCGCTTGTTAGCGGGGAGAGTGGCAGTGGTATCTGGAGGGTTACTAGACATACTTCAGATTCTTGGACATGTGATGCCGGTGGAACTGAGAGTTGTCCAGGAACTCCTTGGCTATAAATACAGTTGGTTTATCAAGAGATTCTTGATAAACCAACTCATCCATTCATATCTTGGTATTAAAAAATGAAAACATTTCAAATTGTAAAAATCGTTGTTGCTGTTTTGTTGACGGGATTTATGAGTGCCTGTACAAACAGCAAAGAATCTGAGAGTGAAATAAAAGCTGTCGAGGTTGATTTGAATAAAGCGTTGCCATTGACAGAGAATGTCCAGAGTGTGGATGTAATGACCCTAAAAGATTCGGAGACCGGACACCTTCCGGGACATCTGTCAAAGGTGATATTCAGACGGGATTCAATCTTTGTATTGGATATGTTCAAAG
>CAQBGY010000672.1 GCA_948759685.1 uncultured Eubacterium sp. | reverse complement strand
GGTCACGCTGGAAGTCCATTTTGAGCATTTGTGGGAACAAATGCACTGCTCGCCAAGTAGCGCAAACATGGCAAATACGGTTACAAACGGCCACATAATTTAACAATTGGGAGGTGTATATCGCTTTACATTTGAGACTTTGTAATATTTCTGATATAACGACACCCATGTGTTTTGTAGTTTGTACAACCAAAGAAATCGCCGTAAGGTCCAGTGCGCCGCACAAGACGCCCACCGCATAAAGGACAAGTATATTGTTCTCGGCGCATAGCGTCGCCGTACATCTTGTCTATTTCTTTAATGAACTCTGATTCATTCCCCTTGTTTGCGATAAGCCAGACTTTCTTCTTAGCTCGGGTAATTGCTACATAAAACAGACGTCGTTCCTCTGCAAAAGGATAATGGTCACAATTATCCAATAGCAACTGCAAAACTGGTGCGTCTGCAATCTGACTTGGGAAGCCCATGCCATAAGCCTTATTATTCAACAGAAAAACATAATCTGCCTGAAGTCCTTTCGAACTGTGAATTGTCATAAAAGAGATTTTTAAATCAGGCCGTCGCGTGTAATTTACTTTTGTTCTTCCCTCGACGGTATCATATTGATAAGAAAACAATTTATGTCCCTGAAACATTTTTATATCAAAACGGTATCTGCCCAAAAATAATACGGAACTGTTGCCTGGAAGATCTTTCAAACGTTCAGCAAGGAACTCAACAGAATTTCTGTCCGTAAATCCTGTAATCCGTTCCACTGAAAACCCGTAATTCTCTACAGCACTTCGAAGGCTCTTCTCTTTTTGTTCCGGGTTTCTCATAATAAAACTGCTGCTTACCTCAATAAGGCTTTGCGGAAAACGATATGTCGTTTCAATACGGCTGATTTCAGACGCTCCCCAATATTTTTCAAAGTTGAGAATAAATCCGATATCACTGCCGCTGAAACGGTAAATACTCTGCCAGTCATCTCCTACGCAAAACAAGCGGTAATCTTTTTGCTGCCTCATCACTGCAAGCAGTCGATAGCGAGATTGAGAAATATCCTGATATTCATCTACAATGACATAACGGTAAGCATGAATATATTTACAGGTTTGCACATATTCAGCGGCAAGATTGATCATATCGTTAAAATCAACTTCGCCTTTTTGACAAGGCTCCTTCTGATAATTATGATAAATAGGGTCAATCAAATCTAATACAGCATCAATGCCGGAAAGTTTATGCAGCTTTTGATTTCTTTCCCGCACATCAGTTAGAGTGCAATTGTTGCTTTTGATTAAAGTGATTACTGTTCCGAACAGTTCCGCAACACGATCCAGCTTTTGATTATTGCCATCTCCGATTCCAAGCCACATTTCTTCCGGCGAAAGCGGTGTGAATATCACGCCAGCCTTTTTTAGCTTATCTTCCAGATTTGGAAGTAGTTGTTCTTCAAATTTATCATAAGCATAGACCTCTATCATCCGTGTTCCGTTCTGGCGATGCAGTTCACGTTTCCACTTCATTCCTTCCTGATAGGTTTGTGAGGCAGTCATGCCATTCTTACCTGTAAAATATGGCGGAACCTCTCCGTCACGGTTAATTCCAAAATACTCAATATAGACGTCAAAGTTTGGAAGGTAAAAATCAGGATGGTACTGTCCGTATTCAGAGGTTCGGGTATCGACAGGATATTCCGGCTCATAAACATAAGAGATTCCGTTTTGCCGAAGGAAATTGGCGATATCTAATTCCCCATAACTCTTTACTGTCTCCTTGCCTAATGTAACCGGCGGATTATATTTCAAATATTCCTGATATTCTGCGTCTGTCTTAAAATCAAATTCAGACTTCTGAACTGTACTGCTGTAAGTCAGGTAAATACATAGCCTCTTCAGATAATCATTGTTTTGAATTAACACATCCAACTGCTGCCGTACATACTGCCGGATATCTGCGGAGTATATTTTCGGTTTTTTCCCTTGAACAGATGTAATAATATCCAGCCCAAGCTTGTGAAATGTAGATGCCGCAACAGATGTGTCTAATTCGACAGTTAAGCGCTGGCTCATCTCGGCGGCAGAGGCATTTGTAAACGATAAGACAAGAATATCCTCGGGTTTGCAGGTGCCAGACTTTAACAAATATTTGACATACCCAACAATAGTAGTGGTTTTTCCAGTTCCTGCGCCCGCCAATACAAGGTGGTTTCTGACTTCTTTCGTAATACAATTCATTTGCTGGGTATCAAGTTGTTTTCCCTCCACTGGTAAAATGAGATTTGCTGCTGCCAAAGCTTTCCTTGTGGCAGCTCGATCATTATATTGCCGCAGCTTTTGCGGCATCTGCTCATATACTTCAAGAAAATGCAAAGCGGTATTGTCATTTTTTCGTCTGAATAATCCGAAGGGAAATGAGAGCCTTGCAGTTTTCTTTTTTGCTGTGTAATAAGCAGAACTCCACTTATTTTGGAAGTTTTCTATTACATCTGGTTCGATAAAGTCATTTTGCGTATTCCAAATAGAACTTTCTTCTTGCAAGGCTACAGTGATTTGCGAAAATAATTCATCGTCATTTATTTCTTTAGGCAAAAGAATACTTGAAAAAGTTTGCATCATTTTGGAGAAAAAATCCATCAAACTCACCACCTTTACTTTTGTAACAGACAAAATCTCCCTATAAATTATACTACAAAGTAGGCGGTAGTTCAAGAATATTGGGCAGTAAACGTCCTGCAATAAATCGTAAGGACTTCTGCTCTTCTGATACTTGCCAATATTAGTAGCCGCTACCGAAAAAACGGTTTGGTAGACAATGTTCTGTGTCGCTAATGCAACTTCTCTCGCCTTTTCTAATAGGCAATTAAGGTGAATTATCCAGGGAGAATTTATCCTTGACAAATGCCCTCTTGGTTGCTTATGGAGTTGGATTCGCCTTGAAGCGTGTCCTCGTGCGACAATCTCG
>CAQBGY010000671.1 GCA_948759685.1 uncultured Eubacterium sp. | reverse complement strand
AGCCATTCCTGGCTTTGCGGGATATTTTGAGATGATTAAGTGTTAAACTCCCGAGTATACATTATCGGTTCAGGAAGCCGCAGAATATTTTGGTTTTAGTGATAAAAAGGTTAGAAAGATTATAGATGAACATGAAACGGACAATTTTGCCTTATGGAATGGTACAAGACCGCGAATTAAAAGACAGCTATTTGAGAAATTTGTTGACGAAAAATTAAATTCTATATAGTAGCTTCCCAATTTGATTATAAATGATTGCTAATAGATTTTGGGGGGTAAGTATGGTATATTATTAATTATCATACCGAGACTCTCTGGACATGAAAGGAGAGGAAATATTTGTCAGAAGTAAGGAAAGACAGCAAAGGTCGTAAACTAATGACAGGGGAGAGTCAGGATAAAGACGGGAGATACAGATATAAATATTGTGATTCTTTTGGGAATAGAAAGTCTGTATATAGTTGGAGATTAACAGAGTCAGACGCATATCCCAAAGGAAAGCGCAAAGATATTTCCCTGAGAGAAAAAGAAAAAAACATTCAAAAAGAGTTAAACGATGATATTATCCCCGATGGCGGGAATATGACAGTATTGGAACTGGTGGAGAAATATATCAATCAAAAAAGAGGCGTTAAGCATAATACGCAAGCCAATTACAATTTTGTTATCAATGTCATCAAGAAAGAACCGTTCGGAGCAAAGCGGATTGATAAGGTGAAATTATCAGATGCCAGGGAGTGGCTGATTAAATTACAGGATGATGGCAGAGGCTACAGCAGCATACATAGCATCCGTGGGGTAGTCAGACCTGCTTTTCAAATGGCAATGGATGATGACCTTATCCGTAAGAATCCGTTTGAATTCCAATTAGCAACAGTCGTAGTAAATGATAGTGTGACTAGGGAAGCCATTACACGGAAACAGGAGCGGGAGTTTTTAAGGTTCATCAAAGAAGACAAGCATTTCTGCAAATATTATGACGGAATTTATATCTTATTCAAGACTGGCCTTAGGGTTTCTGAATTTTGCGGACTGACAAAAGAAGATATTGAGTTCGATAAGGAAAGAATCAAAGTAGACCATCAATTACAAAGAAAACGTAATATGGAATATGTGATTGAAACGCCTAAGACAGAAAAAGGCATGAGATATGTTCCAATGAATGAAGATGTTGCAGAATGTTTTAAGCGTATCATTGTAAACAGAAAGAAACCAAAAATTGAGCCAATGATTGACGGTAGGGCAGGATTTCTATTTCTTGATAAGAATGATATGCCTATGGTAGCTTTGCATTGGGAGAAATACTTTCAGCATATCAGAGAAAAATATAACAGCATATATAAAGTGCAAATGCCTGTTATAACGCCGCATGTATGCAGACATACATTTTGTAGCAACATGGCGAAATCTGGTATGAATCCAAAGACACTACAATATATTATGGGACATTCTGATATTGGCGTCACATTGAACACATACACACATTTACAGTTTGATGATGCCAAAGAAGAGATGAAGAAAGTCTGTAATAAGTAGTGGGCTAAAAATTTCAATTTAGCCCAAACGAAGGAAAAGTTATGCAAAGTTATTCCAAGTTATACATAAAAAGGTGAACAAACACACTATCATAAAAATATAGCAAGACTGTTGAAAGTGCCGAAAATACAGCAAAATCAAGCATTTACGGAGGTTTTAGCAACATGATAAAAATATTATTTGTCTGCCACGGCAGCACGTCGGATAGCAGGGAATTGGCGGCACTTGTGGGGCAGAACAGGGCAAATCGCGGCATTTGGGAAAGTGGGTTACTACGGTTTTACTACGAGTGAGGGAACGAAAGGAGAGCCTTGCATATTTTTCTAAACAAGATTGACAATAGGATATATTTTCATTAATATTAAAATATAAATAAGCCGGCAGCGCAACACTGGTTGGGCTGGTTGAAAGACCCTAGTTCATCGAACGGCGGGGAATTTCCCCGTTATTTTTATATTACTTCAACACTAAGTCATGGAGGTGATTTGGCATGCCAGATATTAGTGAAATTCAGAAAATTGTTGTTCCTATCGCACATGCCTATGGGGTAAAGAGATTATATCTGTTTGGCTCATATGCAAAAGGTACGGCAAATGAGAAAAGCGATGTAGATTTACTTGTGGAAAAAGGAAAGTCTATGTCGTTGCTTAAACTTTCCGGGATGCGCCAGATGGTTCAGGAGGCATTGAACCTTTCAGTTGATTTGGTTACCACTGCAGGCATTGAGGATGATTTCAGGAAAGAAATAGACGGAACGGAGATATTATTGTATGAAGAATAAAGATATAATTATCCTCAAAAAAATTTTGGACTATTGTAGTCAGTTAGATGAAGCATGTGATATGTTTGATAACGATTACAATAATTTTTTGAGCAATTCGGTTTTTCAAAATGCCTGCTGTATGTGTATTTTGCAGATAGGGGAGTTATGCAAAGTAATATCAGAGGAATTGAGAATGCAGGAAAAAGTTGTTCCGTGGAAAGAATGGTGTGGAATCAGGGATATTTTTGCACATCAGTATTCAAATTTGGACTGTCAGTCAGCATGGGAAACTATACAACATGATCTTCCGGAATTGAAAACAGAAATAGCAAGAATCTTAAAGAAGAATGATGAATAGCAAAAAAATGAATTTTGAGATAATAAATCAGGAGGCAATGGAAAGAGATATTGCGGACTATGCGAAAGACAGTAGGTTGACAGAGCCATCAGATGGCAAATGCAAAGTATGGTATGCCTTATAAAAGCGCAATTTGCCGATTGGCTGAATTGAGACTTGGGCTGAATAAATTTCTCATAGGTTGGGGTAAAAGAAGTAAATCGCCTACCTCGGGGTAAAAGTCCACTAAGTCTAATTGCGGCACAGGCGGCTATTCAGAAATAATGCCATAGGATTTTTGGTACTCGCAGGC
>CAQBGY010000670.1 GCA_948759685.1 uncultured Eubacterium sp. | reverse complement strand
TCCGTGACTGGAGTTCAGACGTGTGCTCTTCCGATCTAAGAAGTACCTGAAATTTAGCTGCAGGAAAGTGAGGCGGTAAGCATGGCAACGGACAGATGCAGGATTGACCAGATGGCTCATGTCATTATGGAAGGTTTGCAGGAATACGCTGACCTTGCGACAGAGGATATGAAGGCCGCTGTGAAGAAAGCAGGTAATAAAGCCAAAAGTGATGTACAGGCAGGTGCTCCGGTTAAGACCGGGAAGTATAAAAAGAGCTGGGCTGTAAAAACGACCAAGGAGAATGCAAATGCGATGGAAGTTACAGTGCATTCCAAAAATCGATATCAGCTGGCGCATCTGCTTGAATTTGGACATGCCAAGCGTGGTGGCGGCAGAACGAGAGCCTTTCCACATATCGCTCCGGCAGAGGAGGCTGCAGCTGAACTTTTGGAAAGAGAAGTGGAGGCGGCATTGAAATGACAATAGAAAACTTAGTGGAGATGCTGCAGAAGACTGGCATCCCTTTTGCCTATGACCATTTCGCAGAGGGAGAGAGCCCTAAGCCACCATTTATCTGTTATCTCCTGCCGGGCAGTAATAACTTTGCTGCAGATGGGAAGGTGTATTTCAAGATTAATCAGGTGAGGATTGAGCTTTACACGGACAGTAAGGACTTGGCTGTGGAGCGAAAAGTGGAAATGGTAATGGATGAGTCCGGTATTTTTTATAACAAGAGTGAAGTTTGGATCCAGAGTGAGAAGCTTTATGAGGTGCTTTATTCATTCGAGGTTCCTTTTACAGATTAAGGAGGATTTTGATTATGGCTAAGAATAAGGTCAAATACAATCTTAAGAATGCACACTACGCAATGCTTAAGGTGGATGAAGAGGGTGTGGTTTCCTTCGATAAGCCTGTGGCATTGCCAGGTGCAGTTTCGATTTCTCTGGATGCCAATGGAGAACCGGAGAATTTCTATGCAGATGGTACTGCGTACTATGTCATCAATAACAACATGGGTTATGACGGTGATCTGGAGCTTGCGATGATTCCGGAGGATTTCAGGGTATCTGCTTTGAATGAGACTCTGGATGATAACAAGGTTCTGATTGAGGATGCGAACTCGGAGTTGAACAGATTTGCTCTGTTGTTTGAGTTTGATGGAGATGTGAAGCATATCCGTCATGTCCTTTATAACTGCTCTGCAAGTAGACCAGGTATCGAGGGCAAGACAAACGAAGAGAGCAGGGAGGTACAGACGGAAACTCTTACCATCAAGGCAACACCGCTTCCTTCCGGTGTGGTTAAGGCTAAGACCGGTAATGAAACAGACAGTACGGTTTATGCCGATTGGTACAAGGCGGTTTACATGCCAACCATTACCGGTGTGAACACAAATGTAGAATGATAAGTTTGATGGGCTGGGACAGAAATGTCCTGGCTCTTTTACTTTATTTTGAAAGTGAGGACTTTGATTATGAGCATGATTAAGAATATCGAAATTGACGGAAAGCAGGTGCCTTTCAGGGCAAGCGCTGCGATTCCGAGAATATACAGGATGAAGTTCCAGAGAGATATCTATAAGGATCTGGCTTCTTTGGAGAAGGCGATTGACAGTAGCAGCGAAGAGGTGAGCAACCTTGATTTGTTCTCTTTGGAGATGTTTGAAAACATTGCCTATGTTATGGCAAAGCATGCAGACCCGAGTATTCCTGATACACCGGAAGAGTGGCTGGATGATTTTAATACATTCAGTATTTATCAGGTGCTTCCAAAGATTATAGAGCTTTGGGGATTGAATGTCAGATCGGATGCAGAGGCTAAAAAAAACTTCGTGCAACAGACCGTCCGATGACAACACCGCTGTTCCTGTTGAGGTGCGTCCAGTTGGGGATTAGTATTCGTGATTTGGACTTACTTACGATTGGAATGGTGAATGATATGTATGTTGAGAGCGGAAACGATCAGGATGCGGACAAGAATTACAGTGTGATTGCTACGCAGGCTGATTTTGACCGTTTTTAGAAGGGAGGTTCGGTATGGCTGCATCAAGAATTAAAGGTATTACCATCGAAATCGGCGGCGATACCACGAAACTTCAAACAGCATTAAAGGGTGTTAATACCGAGATTCGAAATACGCAGGCACAACTTAAGGATGTGGAGAAGCTTCTTAAGCTGGATCCTGGAAATACAGAGCTTTTGGCTCAGAAGCATAGACTGCTTGGGGATGCGGTTAAGGAAACTAAGGAAAAGCTGGAAACTTTGAAGACTGCTGCGGAGCAGGCAGAAAAGGCATTAAATGATGGAACGATTTCCAAGGATCAGTATGATGCTCTGCAAAGAGAGATTATTGAAACTGAGAATGAGTTAAAGAGACTGGAAGAGCAGGCGAACCAGTCAGCTACGGCGTTGCAGAAAATCTCTGCGACTGGTGAGAAGTTAAAGGATGTGGGTAGTAACATTGAAGGGGTAGGAAAGAAGCTCCTTCCGGTTACGGCTACTGTGACTGCGCTTGGCACTGCTTCTGTGAAGACTGCAGCAGATTTTGAAGCTGCCATGAGTAAGGTGGCGGCAGTATCCGGTGCAAGCGGAAAAGAGTTGGAAGACCTGACTGCTAAGGCCAGGGAGATGGGAAGTAAGACTAAGTTTTCTGCCTCCGAGGCGGCTGAGGCTATGAATTACATGGCAATGGCCGGTTGGAAGACAGAGGATATGCTTTCCGGTATTGAAGGTGTGATGAACCTGGCGGCTGCTTCGGGAGAAGATCTGGCTACGACTTCTGATATCGTAACCGATGCACTGACTGCCTTTGGTTTGTCGGCTCAGGATTCGGGGCATTTTGCTGATGTGCTGGCGGCGGCAAGTTCTAATGCGAATACAAATGTATCTATGATGGGTGAGACCTTTAAGTATTGTGCACCGATTGCAGGTGCTTTGGGGTTCTCGGTGGAAGATACAGCGGAAGCCAT
>CAQBGY010000669.1 GCA_948759685.1 uncultured Eubacterium sp. | reverse complement strand
GTATTTTTGAGAGTAAAGTTTGTAGACACAAAACTTACCTCTGCAAAAATACAGGAACCAACGCCGCCTGCCAGTCATGACAGTGGATAATGTCTGGAACCCAGTCCATATAGTTTAATGCCGCCAGCGCTGCTTTGGCGAAGTAACAGTATTTAGGGATATCGTCAATCAGATTTGTATATGGATTTCCACTGGCAAAAAATTCTTCGTTATCAATGAAATCATATACAACACCATCCCAGACATATTCCATGATTCCCACATAGAATGATTTGCCGTCCGCGCATAAATCCATCTGGAAAGAACCCTTGAATACCATTTTCTCCTGATATTCCTGCGGAATACACTTGTAGCGTGGAAGAATTACTTTCACATCACAGTTTTGTTTGATCAGGGCTTTTGGAAGCGCATACATGACATCTCCCAGACCGCCGGTTTTTACAAAGGGGTAGCATTCTGAACCGATAAATGCGACACTTCTTCGGGGTGTCGTGTACTCTTCTGCTTTGGGTTTTTCTGAGGCTGGTTCCTCAACTGCTTCCGGGGTCAATGGTTCTTCCTCGGCTTTTTCAGCTTCTTTTTTCGATGCTTTTTCCGGTTTTTTTGTCTCTTTTTTTTCAGTTTCTTTTTTGGCAGTTTTTGCTTTGTTTTTTTCTAAAGGCTGAACCTCTGCTTCAGCTTCTGATTGAACTGTTTCAGTCTGAACTGTTTCTGATGAAGTATTCACCTTTTTTGTAGTTTTGACTGGTTTCGTTTTTTTCGTAGTTGAAACATTCCGTTTTGTCATACAACACCTCCAAAATTCATTATTTTTTTATTATAATTATAATATAAGTTTGTCACGTTCGCAATGGGAATTGATAAGATAAGGGTTCAGCAGCGGTCAAGAAAAAGAGTATTATATAGGCGGCGCAAAGATTATTTTTTTTATCTTTTCATAGCTGCAATAAATTCAAAAATAAATGCTGCTGAAAATGGTATCAAATGAATAATATAAACTTATGTTTAATTTTAGCGGATAGTTTTGATAAGCAGTATACACAATTCCAAATAATTTATGTAGAAATATAGCTTGGAACATGTTATACTGTTTATTGGTATAAAATTTGCCCAAAGGGGCACAAAGGAGAGCAAGGAGAATGAAAAAAAGAAATGTAGCAGTATTAGCGGCGGCTGTTGGACTGATGCTTACAGCCTGCGGAAATCCCAAAGGCACAGCAGACAACAGATCTGACAGCGCGGCAGTGTCCGCGGACACCGTAGAGAACAAGGCGGCAGAGGAGGAAACACAAGCGCCAGAAGAGCTTCCAGCTTCACAGGAATATGTCTCCTCAGACGGCACTTATAAAGTAATTTTGCTTGAGGGGCTCACGCAGACCGATATGCCGCTCTCAGCAGGATGCACCATGATGGGACTCGATGGCGATACTGTCAGAAAAGGATTTTCTGGTATTTCCCTTCGATGCACCAAGTCCAATATTCCGGGAAATCCGGGCGATATTGAAAACCTTGAGGCGTTTGCGGATTATATAACAGACATGGCGTTAAACGGCGCTGGCGTAACGGTGGACTGGACGGATATCGAGGCGCCTTCTCTCGAAGGTGCGCAGCACTGTCTTGCACGGGAAGGCGTGGCAAAAAGCGGGACAGGCAGGGGGCAGGCATACAGCTATTTTGTGGAAACTGCGGACAGCTATTTTATGGTGGTTATGGTCGGAAATGATGATGATATTGAGGAAGCTAGGAAAATCATTGTACTGGAGCTCTTAGATGATGCAGCCAAGCAGGCGGGGACCAAGGATTTTCTCAGCAGTATGACAGCAATCTTAGATTCTGTGAACGGAGCCAGCGTTTCAGAGACTTTTAGGGGGCTCGAGGAGGCCGGCGCAACGCAGGACCAGCTTGAGGCCATTTCTTCACAGGCGCAGCTAAGCCTGTCAAGCAGCTGGGGCGTGGAGAACGCAGATGACCTGATAGAGACGGTGGACTGGCTGATGGCAGAAGGGCACAATCAGGATGCTTTAGATGCCCTTTTGGAATACAATGCAGGTAGGGAAACACAGCGTGATGCATTTGATGCCAAGCTAAAAGAGCAGGGGCTTGATGACGGAACGTACATCAGCCTGTTAGCAGCTTTTGATGCACAGGCAGCTTACGGGGACGGTGCGATTGCAGCGTGGGATTTAAGCCGTGTCGGAACGGTGATGGGCTTTGGCTATGCGGCTGGCTACTGCACTTATGAGGAGGCGCTGGACAAGATTTTAGAGGCGGCACTAAAAGCGCAGGCGCTTTACGGCTCGTGGGAGGATTTTAACAAAAGCTATCTCTATGGGTATTCCTATTGGTCGGAGGAGTCCATAGAGGATTCACAGAGCAGCGCAGCAGAGCGTGCGGAGCTTATCAGCAGCATGGAAGCGCAGGCAAACGGGCCTTTTTCGATGGATTGGAATATGGAGTTGAAAAAGGAATGGTAATGCAGCAGAGGGGCTTTTTGCCCCTCTTAATTTTTGATATGTTTGTCGTTGTAAAATAAGGTTGTCGTATGATACCACTTTTTTTGTGTATTTTGGTTTGCAAACTTATGATACACTAAAGTGTCTTATACGAAATTTTTACTTAAAAGTTTTATAGTGGTGTATGTGACTATCAATTTATCAATTGTTTGTTTCGTCTACTTGAAAAATAACTTTTTGATAGTTTTGAAAGTCTGATAAAATAATATAGATACTTTAATACTTAAATACTTATGGACAAATTTTGGCATGTGGATAACTCTTGAAATCCAGTAAAATAAAAGGGTTCAAGAGTTATCCACAAAGCGCGAAAAATAACCTTTTGATAGTTTTGAAAAAGTTGAGTTTCAATGAAAAATAACTTATTGACAAAACAGTTATTTTAAACTTGTGAGTAAAAAGTTTGCGCTGCTTAAGAAGCCCGTGAACCCCAGTAGG
>CAQBGY010000668.1:2719-2961 GCA_948759685.1 uncultured Eubacterium sp. | reverse complement strand
GGAAGATTGCCAAGCTCCACCATAGTAAGCTTTCAATTCTGCAATTATAGCGCACTGTCTCCATATCAGGTTGCTCAATCTCAAGCCACTTGTACCCATCCATTGGTGAAAGCCATGCGCTGATTGCCTCTCGATCCCAGCTATCAAAAAATCCGCCAGTATCAGCAATTACTTTATCTGCTCCAAATACCATTTTGAATACAAGTGGCTCATTATGGGTAGTAAGATCGGAAGAGCACACG
>CAQBGY010000668.1:0-2709 GCA_948759685.1 uncultured Eubacterium sp. | reverse complement strand
ATTATCCTCTGTTACCTTTGGCATGGAAAACGCACCATCTCCAGGAGATACGCCATCTACTTCATACAACCGCAAACCAAATTCCCAGCAGGGAACTCCATCAAAGACAAAATAATCTCCCCAAAAAGCCATAGCGCCACCTCTCAAAAAGTGATTTAATTAAGTTGTTATGCTTCTTGTGCGGTTTCCTTTTCAACCTCTTCTGTGTGCTCAGCGGCTGTCAAATCATTGATTGTACTTTCAATCATGTCGATTGCTCCGCCAAGGTTTAGAAGGTTTTGCTTTCCATTTACTCCGATCTGATTCAATACAAGTACAACTGTGCTAAGCTTATTAATGACATCATTCATAAGTTGATTTCTCCTTTTTTATCTTCGCAATTGTTTTCTCTAATGACGCAACCCTATCATATAGACGTTGAATCATATAGGTATTCAGTGAGATGAATTCACCATATCGTAGGTTATAACGAATACCAGTAAAATCACCATCATGTTCAGCTTCAAGAATATCCAGACCAACAAATCCTGCGAATTCTTGTGTGGAAATACCGCTTTGCTTTAACGCCTCTTCAACATCCTGGGCGATAAATCCAGTATGATAGCGTCCAGATTGACCAGAATTATACTTAAAGCGCGTAGGCCGTAGTGCAAGAAAGAACTTTTCGTATTTTTCCAAATCATACTCAATGCTGTTCTTCAATCTGCGGTCAGAACGCACAACGATTTCTTCACTGGAATATACACCACTATTTGTAACAAAGAACTCATTAAGATCTGTTTGCATACGGCATCCTGCATTTGTTACAATAAAATAAGGTGAGCCACTTCCACTCATCATAGATCCATATGTAAAGTTGACTCCATCATGACCTCTGGCACAGCAGAAACTACCATAATAACTTCCAAGAGTAATGATGTCGGCATCAATGGTTCCAGCACGAATGTAGTTGGCATTGATATACAGCCGATTATAGGTGGAATCGCTGAAGATACCGAACTGAGTACCGCCGCCAGTCAGCACATTGAAGATATTATAATCTGTGTTACGATTTTCCCAGGCCAAATCATATGCGTCATCGGCTGCGCCATAGGCAGCCTGAGCGCGAGAGTAGGCAGAGTCAGCACGATTGTAGGCATCATTCGCTAACCATGAAGCGTTCTGTGCAAGCGAGTAAGTTTGGCTGCTACCAAGATTGCTTTCAGAAACATTTGCCCAGTTGATAGAAGACCCTGGAGCCATAGTCACATTTCCATTGATACTTACAACTCCACCAGCCGTAACACGAAAAGTAACATTGCGTCCGTCGGTAATGGTAAGTCCTTTGAGTTCAAGATAGTCTGGTGCAAATTTATAGCCAGTGTTTGCCATCATAGATTTGCCGCTTAAATCCTGGAAGTCGGACGCTTGCACAACTCCCTTAAAACGTCCTGTGGCAGCAACAAGCTCTCCACTGAATTTTCCATCGCAGCCCTCAAGAGTGCCCTTTATATGTACATTACCATTTAGATCAACCCAGAATACAGCATTGGTTGTATTGATATCATAATTACTTCCGCTATACACTGGATATTTACCAATGGCAAAGCCAGAATATGGATTCAACGTAATATGAACCTTATTCCCGTTGTAGATATCAAAGACAGCATTATGAAGCGACGCTCCATTGCCATCTACACGAAATACAGAAACGCCACCATCCTTTTTGGCGCTCTCAATAATAAGGCTGTTACCAGCAAGGATTTTTCCGATAAGACTATCGGCGATAACACCACTTAGAATATTGCCGCTCTCAGAAACGATTTGCCCAATAGCCAGATTTGCTGTAGACCAATTATCAGTAGTAAACATGATGGAACTATTGTTCATCCAAATCTGATAAGGTTCAAAATCGGCTTCGCTTCCCTCTTTACGTTTTCTTAGACGGAAACCAGCTTGATCCCATGTAATCGCCTGTCCAACAGAAGACATGATATTGTTTTTTGCAATATCAAGTGCAGACTTCATAAACTTGCTAAGTGAAGTTTCTGCTCCGCTGTTGACGAATTGATTATATGTCCATTTACCGCTGTCAATGGTAGTTCCAGCAGACGGCGCATCGTCGTAAAAGTCTGCATAGGAGAACTCGCAATTATTACTGTTATATTTACTTGACAGCTCTACGCTGAACTTGCTTAAATCTTCAAAAGGAATATACACACCAACCAGGATAGGTTTAAGTACAGTTCCATCCCTTTGTTTGAAATATAGTTTACTGCCAAGTTCCAGGTTTGACTTGAATGGCGCAAACTCTTTCAAGACAAGAAAGTTCGCCAAATCCAGTGAAAATGTATAGGCGGGCCATGCTACCTTTTGAAGTAACTCAACGCCATAATCAAATAGATCCCATTCAACAGTTCTTTGTTCGTACTCGGTTGTGCTCCGTGTGAAATAGAGATTTGCTGAACCAAGTCTGAATGAAATGCTGGTTCCTTCTGAAATCGCACCTTGCACACTACTGTCTGGAATTGCATTGGAACTAACGGCTGATGCAGTGCCCGCAATAGAGATACAGGCGCTTGGAAATTCCTCACCGTTTAGAGTCCCCACGTTCATACGAGCAGTAAACAAAAATTCTTTGTTTGAAGTATAGTCCAAGGAAGCTCTGATAATCGAAGCACTTAGATTAAACCCAGAAGCAGAACAGGCAAGCGTCCCACCGGAAGCGGA
>CAQBGY010000667.1 GCA_948759685.1 uncultured Eubacterium sp. | reverse complement strand
ATGATATTGTAATAATACCTTTAACTGTCGATACAATTATGGATTTAATGGATGCAATGTTTGAAAAGCCAGAACGGGAAATTCAGATTTACCATCTGGCAGAAGCTAAAACAGAAAAAGCAATTTTTCATGTGACTATTGATGAACTACCAGAATTAATACAGCTTTCTTCTGACTTGGATAATCATACAGTCCTTTTGAGAAAGGTGCCCGATGAATTTAAAAAAGGTATTACATATATTGAGGGAAAACCTGGAGTTGGAAAAAGTCATTATGTAACAGAAATGTGTAATAAATTTCCAGAAGCAATTGTTTACAGGTTTTGGGTTGATTCACAAGACAAGAACCGTAAATTGAGATTGCAGTACAGCACTTTTATTGAAGAATTAGGAATTAAAGTCTATGGCACGCCAAAAAGGGTTTATGAAGATGAATTAATTAACACAATGAAAGAAGCTGACAAGCTGCTCTTTATTGATGGACTTGATCATGTTGAAAACTATATGCCGCTGGAATTGGATAAATTTATTGCATTTATTGAAAAACTGAATGAAATCAGGACAGTAGTTTTATCTCGCCCATTAAGGAAGAAAGTAAATTGGAAAACAACATCTTTATCAGATTGGTCATATGAGGAACAAAGAATTTACTTGGAGTTAGAGTATAATATTTTGGATGGTGATGTGCAGTCTAAAATTTATGAAATGGCTGGGGGTTATCCGATAATAACTTATTATTTGGCAGAAGAGTATAAACAGACAAATAAGATACCAGAAAGACAACTTATTGCAGGAGTAAATGAGTATTATGATTCATTATTTATAAATGGAGATTCCATTAGTTTTTCTATATCAGTTTTTGCTGTGGGAAATTGTTTTTTTACAGAAAAAGAATTAGAAAGCATTTTAGATGATCCTGAGCTTTTAGATGGAGCAAATAAATTTATAGCTTCACATAGATACCTTTTTAAAATTGAGGCGAACCGCATGTCCCTTATGCATGATAGCTTCAATACTTATATACGAACCAAAGTTACAACTTACGGATACCGTAAGGGAAAAACATTGGAATTGATTAAGATCAGCTTGTTGTCTGGTTCATCAGAGTACATGTCACGTATGAAATACATTGAATTTGATGAGGAATTTTATCAAAAGATCCTTGTGAAGTATGCAGATACGGAAAACTTCAGGAATTTAATGTTATCTACCTGCGATTATAATTCTATCCAAGACTTTTATAGTGAGTTGCAGTTATTACTTGAAAGAAGAAAAGGATTATTTGATATTTATCAGTATTATTCATTTGCCCTGCTATATGAGATTGCCATGAGAAATTCGTTAGACGGCTGCATGAACTTGGTATATCAATTGTTGCTTTATCTGAGAAATCATGGTGGGATAGAAGATAATATTTTTAGTAGTGGATATGTCTGGAAGACGTATTTAATGTGCAAGAATTGGGAGGATACGGTAGAGAAATACAACAGCGGAAAGAGAATAAATAATACACAACTTTTTGATATGGTTGAGGCTATCAGTGATGAGGCTATGTTTTATGATAAAATTGAGAGGAAGGTTTCGTATGAGGAGTTGTGTCTGAAAGCGCAAGAAAGAGAAGCATATGCACTAACTAAGAAGGCTGCTTTGGCAGATTATTTTGTTAGCATTTGGCAACATGGAAACGAGGAAAGTAAATTTTATAATGAATTTAACCGTTTTATTATTGATGAAAATGATATTGATGAAGAAATGTGTGAAGAATTGATACAGTTAGGATTTGAAAAGTACTCGATTGACTCCGGATTACTTTCTGCTCGCTACCAATTACATGAGTTAGGTTATTTTTCTAATAAGAATATGTTTAGACAGGGAAAACTTGAAAAGCTGATTAGAGATAATGTAAAGTATCGCTCATTTGAAGTGACGAATGTGGCTGCCTCATATTTAAAACTAGCGAATTATGAGAAAAGGGAGATAGACATTTCTAGTCTGGCATATGTTTGGTCGATGTACTATGAACATAAAGACGCATCATTGTTGACGATTGACGAAGCGTTGATTGCATTTGAAGCAACAAACCAGTTGAGTGAAGAATTGTCATTTGATATTCTTGTAAGAGCCATGAAGCAGGATGATGGGCAATTAAAACATGCAGCTACAGATTATACGAATAAAAAAGGAAGGAACTTTGTAAATAAGCTTATATCTAATCAGTATTTTGCTACTGTAAAACATGATATTTGGTTTTGGGACTTAGAAAGTGATTTGCTGGACTGCTTTCCAAGGGAGGTTGTTGCACGAGAATTAACAGAGTTGTTGAGCGTTTATTTCCAAACGAAAGATATAGAGTACCGCGACATTATTAATGCAATGCATTCAGGGTATAAAAATTTTGTGCTGAGTGGGATAGAATATTATGGCTACACCATAATATCTCCCGATATGAATATTATTCCATTACTAAAGGAAAGAAATATAAACTTTATTGGAGCCGCCAAAGAAGATAATAAGGAAGCGGATGTACGGATTTCATTTAATGATGGATATATTAAGAAAGAAGATTTTTCGTATATAAAAGAACAAAATATGGATTGCTTGGCAGTTTCACAATATGCAGATGGTTGGTATTTAGCCTTACCATTTGTAGATGTATTTGATTTGTATAATCCTAGCGATATTAAAAAGAATTATTTGGAAATTATACATAATGCAATGTTTGCAAAGGTATCGAAAGGGAATTATATAGCTTATTGGTTTAATTTAATAGGGAATATTCCATTATTACTATATAAATACCAAATAGATATACAGTGGAGCAAAATGTATAAGATATTTAATGATATACTGGATTTGTCTTTGGTTTATAAAGGGGATAAAAAAACTGACAAATAAAGGCGGTGGTAAAATGACGATTGAAAAATTAGAAGAATTTTTGAATGAGGGAGAGGGGTATACGCTGG
>CAQBGY010000666.1 GCA_948759685.1 uncultured Eubacterium sp. | reverse complement strand
CCAGCCCCTCACGGATTGCCTTGTCGGTAAGGCTGCTTATCCACAGGCGCACAAATGGTTTCCGGCAGTTCAGGTAATGGAAGATAGTAGGCTCGGCACTCGGCGCCTTGTCGTCTTGCGACGGTAGGTTTCCGAGAGCCTGCCCCCGAACCGTACGTACAAGTCTCCCTGTATACGGCTCTCCGTTGGTTTTCCTCATTTTAACGAACATGAATTTTAGCATTACAGGTTTCACAAACAGCCAAAGTTTTACGGTGTCTTTTAAACATCTGTTGTTCCCACTCGTTATTCCCCTTGAGGTCTTTGAGAGTACGCACATGATGCATTACCGTTTTACCCTCTGCTCCACATAACTCACACACTTCAGTCTTTAATCTCTCAATAAGACTTGGATAAGGGCTGATGTTTGTGTTCGGAAGGTTGTCGTATTGGGTGTGGCCTTTGGCTGTTTTTCTTTTAAAACCTTCATTATAGAATACTCTGGTCCTCTTTTGCCCTTTGCCGTCCACGTAGCTGACAATAAAGTTTTTACCCTTGCGGAGTTTCTTAATTGTCTGTGCAAGTGTGCTGTTTTGCTTTTGGGCAATAGTTTTGAACATACTGTATTCCATATTAAACCCGAATGAGTTGCCGAGATATGAAATGTTGTTAGCGATAGAATAGTAGTTATAGAATCCCCTTATTTCCGCATTGTACTGCGCCATAATGTCCTCTGGTTTCATACCTATCATGTAGGAACGAGATTTCGGTTTCCAGACTTCTTTGCCGTTGACTTGCCCAACGGATATTGCATCATAGTCCAGCAACTTCTTTTTAACCACCTCGTTTGCCACTCGTAGGACGATTCGACCATTGAACGGTCTTCTTAAAACTCCATTTCTGTTATGCCTTAGGGCTTGGGATTTGCGTATAGAGACTTCGTATCCGAGAAATTTAGCAGCATGTTGTGCATGAGTTATAAGCGTTTTCTCGTCAGATAGCTCTAAATTGAGCTCCTCACTCATAAACCGAGCAATGTTCGCTTTAATCTCGACACATTCTGCTTTGCTGCCGATAACCCCAATTAGGAAATCGTCAGCATACCTCACATACTTTAGTCTTTTGAACGTCTCATCCATATTTAAACCATAAGGCGTATTAACAATTTCGCTCTCGACTTTCCGTATCTCATCAATCAGATTTGCTCTGACCGATTCATCTTCGACGGATTTAGCCTTAATTACCAGCCTGCTTCTTTTGTTTTCAAGTCGTTTGTATTCTGTACTGCTTTGCCTTTCTCTGCCTTTGTCGAAAGATTTAGCGTATTCCTTCATGTACTTATCGAACTTGTCAAGGTAGATGTTAGCCAAAATCGGGCTAATTAGACCTCCCTGCGGTGTTCCGCTGTACGTCTTATGGAATTTCCAGTCTTCGACATACCCGGCATTCAGAAATTTTCTGATAAGACGTATAAACCTTTCATCGGCTATCCGTTCTCTCAGAGCGTTTATCAGAACTTCGTGGTTGATATTATCGAAGAATCCTTTGATGTCTCCCTCGATAAACCACTTTGTTCCGCTGAACGTCTTTTGTATGTGGGTCAGTGCAGTATGGCAGCTCTTGTTTGGTCTGAAACCATGTGATGAATATTCGAAATATCCTTCATAGATGGCTCCCAGAATCATTCGAACTACTTCTTGCACTAGTTTATCCTCGAAAGAGGGTATTCCAAGCGGTCGTTTATTACCGTTCTTCTTGAGAATATACACCCTCCTTGCTGGATGCGGCTTGTAGGACTCATCTCTGAGACTTACAATAAGGTTATCTATTCTCAGAACACTCATCTGGTCGATTGTTTTACCATCCATGCCAGATGTCATATTGCCTTGTTTAGCGTAAATGCGCTGATAGGCGGCATAGAACATTTGTTCATTGAACAGAATGCGGTACAGCCTTTCGAACTTGTAGCCCGAAACATTGCTGTGTTCACTTAAAATGTTTAATACATTCTCTGAATTTCTCATACGTCTCACACGTCTTTCTTTGTTTGTATTAAAGTTACCAACTGCTTCCCTTCGCCATGTACAGGGCTTTCCCCTGCTCGGACTACTACGGAAGCTCCGTTGCCATATTGGGTTTTCAGAGGCTAAACCTCATAGCCTTACGGCGTCCCAACTTAGGCAATCCCCATTTAGCTTGCATAATAACTATTAGCGCGACAAACTGTCGGATGCGACGTTCGACCTTTTCTCCGCATATTGCGGTTGTGCTGCGGTTTGTTCTTTTGCTCAATCCGTCCGCTACACCGGAAGAGTACCACAGCGTGACGTTTGTAATTGCCTTCCGTCACGGCTCATTTAACAGCCACTGGACTATCGTTCTGCCAATTCAGGCTTCATCCTTATGTTTGTCTTTCTACCTTGTCATTCAGTCGCCACATGGCAATTTGTGGACTTATGCCTTTACCGACATGCTACACTCCCCATTGGGTTTCCCCGCCGAATAAGTCGGTTGGTAGTAGGTTATTATCTCGAAGAACACGAACCTAATCTCTTGCTAAAGAGATATTTATTATGCAGCCTTATGGGCGCACTATCGGAAGATAAGCTCTCCCTCGCGCCCCGCGTCGGTCGCCACGATGATCTGTTCGCTTTCCTTGAATAGCCGGGCGACGGTCTTGATCTGCGACACCACGCCGCTGTCGGGCTTGTAGCCCTTGTCCGTCTTTACCTGACGGGGGACGAGCGTGAAGGTGTCGGGGATGACGGGCAGGTTGTCGCGGACGAAGCCGCGTATGCCGTAGCCGTCGGGCATGGCAAGCTGGACGAGGTGTCCGAACGCCCATGTCACGGCGTAGCCGCCTCCCTCGAAATATCCTTCCTCTCTTTTTGTAGCTCCGACGATGCGGGCGATCTCACGTGCCACGGATGGCTTTTCTTATCACAAGTAAATTATTATCCAAAGTTTTGATTTATTCTGATTGATA
>CAQBGY010000665.1:2044-2967 GCA_948759685.1 uncultured Eubacterium sp. | reverse complement strand
ATATCAAAGTGGTTTCGGAGCCGGGCAAGGGTTCGGAATTTTCCATTATGCTGCCGACAAAATAGAACGCGGCGGACGGCCATTTCCGGCTGCCCGCCGTAAATTTTTTTGAAATGTCCGAGCGTTGTAACATTTCACCCCGATTTTCAATGAAATTTTTTGGCCGCTGTAACATTTCGCGGACATTTGGGTTTTACAATACCCTTATCAAATATGGAGGTGATACAACTATGACATGGCCTTTTGAAAATGACACCAGCGCCATTACAAAGAAGCTGGCGCAAAGAAGCTTCAAAGCCAACAAATTACGAAATATTGTTGCTGTAATAGCAATCGTTTTAACATCAATGCTTTTTACTTCTGTAACGACTTTATGTGTTGGAGCGATCCAGTCTATACAGACAACTATTTTGCAAATTAGGGGAACCAGCCCGTCCACTGGTACATCTGTAAATTGGATTGCCATAATAGCAGCCCTGTTTTTTATTATGATTTTTGTAATAACGGGCTATTTGCTCATTCGCAATATTTTTGAGATTTCTGTTGTTCAAGAAATAAAGAAATATGGCTTATTAAGAACAATCGGAACAACGGAGAAGCAAATCAAGCGAATTGTTTATAAGCAAGCATTTTGGCTGTCTATAATTGGTATATCTATTGGGTTGATTTTAGGATATATAGTAGGAATACTTATGCTTCCGTGGATTCTTAATTTTATGAAAGGCGAGTATCACAATCTTTCTGTGAACTTGAGTTTTAATCCTATTATTTTTGTCGTTGCCGGGATATTTAGTGCGATTACTGTTTGGGTGAGCATAAAGAAACCATTCAAAATTGCAGCTACGATTTCGCCCATTGAGGCAACCAGATACTATGAAAAAGACAATTATCGTAGTGCCAACAAGAATCGTCTTTCGTTTAAG
>CAQBGY010000665.1:0-2034 GCA_948759685.1 uncultured Eubacterium sp. | reverse complement strand
TTTAAGAATAGAATAACAGAAATGGCATGGAGAAATTTAAGAAGAAATTCAAAGCGTACCATATTTATCGTCTTATCCATGATACTCTGCATTATTCTCCTAAACAGTGCAATCGCAATCGGAAATAGTGTTGATGTTAAAAAATATGTATCTTCTGTTACCTCATTTGATTTTGTTGTGGCAAGCCCAAACACATTTTCTAATGTGCAAGGTTTTCGATTTAAAGATGATTCTGTTAGTAATGAAATCATATCTGATATTGAAAATAATATTCCTGTGCTGAACGGAAGTCGAATTTATAAAAACACTTTGGATGATGTCAGTGTTACTTATGATTATGGTAGTTTGGTCACGGAAGTATTAGACGAATACACAGAAGATAATCACCTTATACGAAGTGGTATGGTTGATGGCAGAACTTATCCAGTAAAACTCGGTGTTGATTATCGACCTCTTTGCAATATTTACGGGGTAGAAAAATCAATACTTCCTAAATTGAATTTCATTGAGGGAGAAACAGATATACAGCAACTAACCTCATATTTGGAAAGTGGAAACTATGTTATAGAAATTTCAGCGATCAACCCAAATGAATCTCCTGAATTTCTTTGTCCGCTCAATCAGGAAGTTACCATTTACAAAGATGGATTGCCTTATAAAACGGTTTCGGTAATTGCGCGTGCAGTGGTTGATTTTTCATTGGTAGAATCTCCGGGTAAGAATGTTGGCTACACTGATGTTGGCGGCGATTGTCCTATTTTCTATATGAGTAATGAGATGTTTGTGGAATTGTATAACAATCCAGCCATAATGAGTTATGTGTTTGATGTGGAAAAAGAACACTTTTTGCCAGCGACCGAGTACATCAATTCTTTGCCTACCGTTGAATACGCATCGTCTGAAACATTGGCACAAACTATGAATGGATTAAAACAAACTATTTTTATCATAGGTGGCCTTATTGGGTTTCTATTAGGAAGTATCGGGCTTGTGAATTTTTCCAACATCATTATAACGGGCATTATAAACCGGCAACGGGAATTTGCTACATTAGAGAGCATCGGAATGACGAAAAAACAAATTAACAAATTGACCGTATTGGAGGGATTGTTTTACGCATTTCTGATTTGTGTAATGGGTTTACCTCTCTCTCTTATTGTTGCAAATACAATTCTTCCTACTTTCTTTAATCAACCTGACTTATGGCTGTTTACAATACAGCCTACGATTTTCCCGTTGATATTAGAGGGAATTGTTATTTGCGTTGTGGCGATTATAGTTCCTCATGTTTCGTTTCGCTATTTTAGAAAAACAAGTATTGTAGCTCGATTAAGGGTAGTTGAATAATAATTTTGAAATGTCCGAGCGTTGTAACATTTCACCCCGATTTTCGATGAAATTTTTTGGCCGCTGTAACATTTCGCGGACATTTGGGTTTTACAATGACCTTATCAACAAAAGTGAGGAGGCGTTGCAATGGAACTGACCCCGACCATGATTTTGAATCTGGCGCTGCTGATCGTCCCGCCCGTTGCCCTTGTGCTGGCGTTCTGGCAAAGGCTGGCCCAGCACATCCGCTGGACGGTTGCCTTGACTGCCCTCTGTGATGTTCTCCTGTTTTGGGATGAACTGTTCTACTATGAGAGCTTCGGCCTGTTCGCTGTGCTGATTCTGGTACAGTTGGCGGCCACCGGCGCAGCAGCGTTCCGCATTTACAACAAACAAAGAAAGGATTGAATTTTATGAGAATTTTACAGACTATCGACCTGAAAAAGTATTACGGTACAGAGCCGAATATCACCCGCGCCCTTGACGGCGTGAACTTCTCTGTAAATGACGGCGAATTTGTGGCCGTTGTGGGAACCTCCGGCAGCGGCAAGTCCACCCTGCTTCACATGATGGGCGGGCTGGACACCCCTACTTCCGGCAATGTGATTGTCCGGGACAAAGAACTGTCGAAAATGAACGACGAACAGCTTACCATCTTCCGCCGCCGCAACATCGGTTTTATCTTCCAGAACTATAACCTTGTTC
>CAQBGY010000664.1 GCA_948759685.1 uncultured Eubacterium sp. | reverse complement strand
CTACCTTTGGATTATTGATAATAAACGTCCTGTAGAGCGTCTTAATAAGGTTCTCTTTATCAATGCTTCTCATACAGAATACACTAAACTGCTGCAAAAGAATTTAGGAAAGAAACGTTTTGAAATTTCAGAAGACGGTGCAAAAGATATTCTGACAATGTATCGAGAATATACCGATGCCATTCGTGATATTGTGTATGACAAAACAGGTGAAGTAGAACAGCTTCAAGTAGCACGTCTGTTAGATTACGATGACTTCCGTTATACCACTGTTGCAACACGTCGTCCATTGCGCCTATGGTATGAAAATATAACAGAGAAATATGCGGCTCTTTGCGAAGAGGAGAACTTTGATGCTAATGCAAAGAAGAATGCTATTCTAAAAACCGTAAGCGAAACAGAAAATATTAACGATAAACGTTCAGATAGCGAGTTTTTTGCATATTTGAATACTAATAAAATAAAATATACCGCAACTGATTTAAAATTGTTGCGTACGATGTTTGGTACTATCAGTGAAGAGGCACCAGAAGTACACGAGAAACCATTAGATACAAAAAGTGACTTTGTTACAGATACGAATCTGAGCGACACTGAGAAAATTCCTCAAAAGAAAGATATAGATGAATATTTTGCTCAAGAGGTACTGCCGTTTGCCCCAGATGCGTGGATGGATCGAACAAAAGACAAACTTGGTGTGGAATTTCCATTTACACGTATATTTTATAAATACCGTCCACTTCGTTCTGTCGGAGCTATTTTGGATGAATTGAAGTCGTTAGATAATAGTATCAATATCTAATTACAAATGGTATGAAGTACGAAAAATATAAAGATAGCGGTATAGAATGGATTGGTGAAATACCAATCCATTGGGAGGTGTGTGCTTTTAAACGAAAAATAACTATTAACAATGGTAAAGACTATAAAGATTTTTTAGATAATGAAATATATCCAGTAATGGGGTCTGGCGGGTGTTTTGCCTATTGTTCTAAATATATGTACGATGGAGAAGCACTTCTTATGGGACGTAAAGGTACTATTGATAAACCTCTTTATATTAATGGTAAATTTTGGGTCGTCGATACTATGTTCTATGCAGTACCGACTAAAGATTTATGTTGTAAGTTCGCATACTATCTTGCACTTACATTCCCATATGGTTTATATTCAACATCTACAGCTTTGCCTAGTATGACCCAAACAGATTTAGGTAATAATCCTGTTGCGTTTCCACCACTCATAGAGCAGCAGGCTATTGCCACATATTTAGATGAGAAATGTGGAGAAATAAACCGGGCAATCGATGTACAAAAAAAGAAGATCGATCTTTTGAATGAGATGAAACAAACCATCATTACTGATGCTGTTACTAAAGGACTTGATTCCAATGCCACGATGAAAGATAGTGGAGTGGAATGGATTGGGAAAATACCGGAGCATTGGGAGGTAAGAAGATTAAAAACTCTGTGTAAAAGTATTAGAAATGGATATGTTGGTCCTACAAGAGACTTATATCAAGAATTTGGTATTCCATATATCCAATCTGTACACATAAAGGATGGAAACATTCTGTTTGAAAGAGAAGAATATTATGTTTCAGATGAATGGGCTAAAAAACACCCTAAAATTAAAAAGGGTAATATATTAGTTGTACAAACAGGTGATATTGGTCAAATCGCATTAGTAAATGCAAAATACGATTTGTGTAATTGCCACGCTCTTATAATATTAGACATCAACAACAATGTAATAAGTTCAGAGTTTTTATCTCTATATTTAAGAAGTAATATAGGAAAAGAACTAATGTTACAAACTAAGACAGGTGCTTTGCTTCCACATTTAAACTCAACGCAAATTGGTTTTACTAAAGCTCTACTTCCTCCATTTCAAGAACAGCAATCCATAGTTGCCCATATTGAAAAAGAAACAACCAAGATTGATACCCAAATATCTAAAGCCAATCGACACATTGAATTGCTGGAAGAGTTGAAACAAAGCATTATTACTGAAGCTGTAACAGGTAAAATAAAAGTATGTTGAACCGATAAAGAAATTACAATATGAATCCGCAGAATGAAACCGTATTTGAAGAGCACATTGCACAATATCTTGCAGCAAGTCCTCTATATAATCAACGCAAAAGTTTACAGTTTGACATTGACAATCTTGTGGACCGAGAGATGTTGGAGCATTTTTTGCAAGCACAAACTATGGTTTGGCAGAGACTTAAAAATCATTTCCCTGGCAGAGAAACAGAAACTGTTGTAGCCGAAATAAATAAATTTCTGAATAGAGGAGATAGTTTGCTCACTCTGTTCAACAAAGGCATCACAATCAAAGGTACAAAAATCAGATTCATGATGCCTAAGCCGGTGTTGGAGAACGAAGATTCGAACAACTACCAACTGTATTTAAGTAACCGCTTTAGCGTAGTCCGTCAGATGCGATATAGCACGGCAACCGATGATTGTGGCAATGAATTAGACATGTGCATTTTGCTCAATGGTCTGCCCCTGATGACCTTTGAACTAAAAAATGAAGGCACAGGTCAAAATTATGGGCATGGTATTTATCAATATCGTTACAACCGTTCACCCGTGAACCGTATGCTTCGCAATTGTCTGGTGCATTTTGTGATGGACAACAGTTTTGTGTTTATGACCACTAAACTTAATGGTGAACACACTCGTTTCTTGCCATTCAACAAAGAAAGCACAAATCCTGGTGTTGAAGGTGAATATCCAACCGCTTATATGTGGCATGAAATATTGCAGGCAGATTCCCTACTTGATATCATTGAGCATTTCATCAAACGATACAACGATGAAGATGGCAAACCGGTTGTTATCTTTCCTCGTTTTCACCAATTAAGAGCTGTGCGAAAACTCTGTAGAATGGTGGCAGAAGAAGGACCGGGACATAACTATTTGATTCAACAGATCGGAAGAGCACACGTCTGAACTCC
>CAQBGY010000663.1 GCA_948759685.1 uncultured Eubacterium sp. | reverse complement strand
TGGGTCCGTGACTGGAGTTCAGACGTGTGCTCTTCCGATCTGGGAAATTTATCCCTTTGATTTCCGGCTGGAAATCGGCTACCGTCTGCAGGATCGTACGCTTACAGTCCTTTGGAAAGTAACCAATGAGGAAAAAAGCAAGGAGATGTATTTTTCCATTGGGGCGCACCCGGCTTTCCTATGCCCCTTGAAAGAAGGGGAAAAGCAGAGTGAGTACAGCATACAGATGGACCAGGAGGAAGTGCTGTTTGCCAGGGCGGATTTAGGCACAGGGCTGATGTTCAACTACAAAAATATGCTGACCCTCCCGGGAGGAAGGCATTTGCTGGAAGAAGGCTTTTTTGACGAGGGAACCTATATCATTGAAGATTACCAGGTGGGAAAAATTTCCTTGTCTGACCCGGATAATATGCCCTATATTACGGTAACCTTCCATTCCCCGCTGGTGGCGCTCTGGTCCCCAGGAAAGAAGAATGCGCCCTTTTTATGCATTGAGCCATGGTATGGCAGGTGCGACCGGGAAACCTTTGAGGGGACCTTGAAGGAACGGGAGTGGAGCAATACCCTTGCGCCGGGCGGGGTTTTTGAACGTTCTTACCAGATTACCGTTGAGCAGTAGGCAGGGGTAATTTCCAACACCTGTGAGAAGGCAGCAGTGGTTGCCAGAATCTGTGTGCAGAAGGCAGCAATAATTTCCAGAATCTGTGCAGCAGGCAAAAAGAAGCAGGAATCCTTGCCAGCAAGGATGGAAACTGTAAAATTTGGGCATACTAAAGGGAAGCCATGCGCCAAACAGGGGCATGGGGAAAAGGAGTATGTCTTATGAATTTTTTTAAGTGCACAGAATGCTGCAGCATAGCAATGGAAATCGTTTCCGGAGGGCATGAAGGCGCAAAAGTGTTTCAGGAACTTTTGGCAAACACAACGGACGCATCCGGGGAAAAGCATGTCCCACTGGTGGAGAAGAAAGAAGGTTCCATTTTAGTAAAGGTAGGGGAACTGGAGCACCCAATGCTGGAGGAGCACCATATCATGTGGATTTATTTGGAAACGGAGCATGGCGGTATGCTGCGCAAGCTGAACCCGGGGGATAAGCCGGAAGCAGAGTTTTGCATTTCCCCGGAGGACAAGCCAGTGGCAGCCTATGAGTACTGTAACCTGCATGGCCTTTGGAAAGCGGAGATAAAATAAGGGCTGCGCTATTGGTTTTTTCGGGAATGATCCGCGCCGCTTTACCGTGGTTGGTAAGGCGGTGCGGATGTTTTTATCGCGCTATGCGCAAAGTGTCCAAGCCCCTCATGAGTGAGGGGTAGGGGAGTTGAAGTGGGCTTGCCCACTTTGTTCCTTTATAGGAAAATTCGACTGTTTGCGGACATAAAATAAGCAGGAATTTACCGAACATATGTTAGATAAATCCCTGCCTGTGCATGACGATAAGACGATATATGGTTTAGAAGATATAAAAGCCTTCCCCGCCAAAATCGTCATCCAATTCATCTTCATTTAAGAAATCATCCATATCAAGAAGGTCATCCTCGCTCATGCGGCGAATGTCCTCGGATGTCATTCCTTCCGGTGGATGATCCATATATTTTTTGCGTAGTTTCTCTGTATTTGGATTCATATGCGCAGCCTCCTTTAAAAGGAGTATATCACAGGAAGGGGATCTGTGAAAGTCATGCAGACGACCTTTTTCCACGAGAACGGGACATGGCTTTCTCGTACATTTCTTCCAGAGAAACACGTTTATGGTTAAAGTATAGCTCTAAAAACAGCATGGTAGTACCGCATTCACATTTTAGAGGGTCATAGCCAAAGGCAGAGAGAATGGCGGTGCGCCACTGGTTAAAGCTTCTGTATACATGATGCTTTTCACGGGAGACAGCCCGGCGGAGCTTTTTATCAATCTCCCGGTGGCGGGCGTAAAGGCCGCCATAGCGGATCATTTTATAATGCTTTTCCGGGATATGCTGGATGAGACGCTGTATGAATTCCATAACGGGAATAGTTTCTTCCACGTACCTGTCATCTTCGTGTCGGTTGTAGTGGAAAGTGACAGAGTCACCATCGTATCTGTCGATTCTTGAGGTGGCGATCACGGGACGGCCAAGATAGCGCCCGATGTATTTTACAACCGTTTTGGGATCGCATTTGTTTGGTTTGGCATACACGTAGAACCCCTCTGGATGTTCCTTATAACAGAGAGCTTTCACCTTATTAAAGGAAGGGCCGATCTCTGCCTCCATCTCATTAAGAAGGGCGGTACGGAAAGCGTTGCGGAGATAGGTGTAGTTGAAATAACTGACATTGCGCCAGAAACCGTTGCCGCCGTACCCGCCTTCAGAAATGAGACAATGGATATGGGGGTTCCATTTTAAATCCCTTCCAAAGGTATGGAGAACCATGATAAAACCGGGAGTGAAATTCATTGACTTGTTCTGCTTGTAAAACATTCGGGAAACAGCACTGTTCACGGCATGGAAGAGACAGTCAAGCAATGTTCGGTCATCAAGGAAAAACTTTCGTAGGTTTTTGTCAATGGTAAAAACACAATGCCGGTGGGTGACGTTAACCAGCTTAAAGGACATGGACGTAGTGCGCTGCATGGCATAGAGATTTCCACAGGTAGGGCAGAAACGGCTGTGGCAGCGGAAAGGGACGAATTTGAGTTTTCCACAGTGAGGGCAGCCGTACATGGCACCGCCGAAAGCGGGGTCGCCACAGCCTATCATTTTATCCACGTTTTCTATGACAGACAGACGTGGATGTAATGTATAAATCATTTCTTCATAATGGTCCTTAAAAATATCTTGTAGTATGCTCATGAGACCATTATGCAGGAAAACGATAAAAAAAGAAACCCCTAATTCCCCTCATGAGTGAGGGGTTCGGGGAGCTGAAGTGGGCTTGCCCACTTTGTTCCCTTACTAGGAAAGACCGTGTTACTGTAAGATCGGAAGAGCGTCGTGTAGGG
>CAQBGY010000662.1 GCA_948759685.1 uncultured Eubacterium sp. | reverse complement strand
CCGCAAAAGTATAGGGATGTTTATGAGTGCTAAATAGGTGCTTGAAAGCCACCAACAAGCCACTTATTTGCCACCGACGGATTTAATTTTCGTTAACCTAAGGATTGGTTGAAAGAGATAATAAAATGGAGAAAAAACATTAGGGAATTATACGCATTAGTACCTAACAAAACTTTGGCGGGAAAACTTCCATAACAAAGAATTTTTCTTGCCAAAGTTATATATACCAAACGCATTATTGTTTGGTGTATGAATTTTGCTAAATTTACTTCGCTTTTCAGTCTATCGCAAACCTTTCCGACAGAAGAAAGTTGCTTGACCTATCTTGAGCAACACTTTTGGAAGAATGGTGTCGTTTCTCCTTTTGACCCAACTTCTAAGGTATATAACTATGGTAATCATAAATACCGCTGCAAGAATACGGGCAAGAATTTCACTGTAAGAACAAACACGTTGTTTCATGGTTCAAAAGTGTCTTTGCAAAAGTGGTTTATGGCTATATGGTTAATAGCAAACTACAAGAAAGGCATATCATCTTGTCAGTTAGCAAAGGAAATAGGAGTAAGACAGGCTACAGCGTGGCATATGCTTCACCGTATTCGTGAATGCTTCTTTTGCGAGAATGATTATAAACTTGACGGTGAAGTAGAACTGGATGAAACTTTCGTAGGCGGTAAGAATAAAAACCGCCATAAGAACAAGAAAGTAAGGCATTCTCAGGGCAGAAGTTTTAAGGATAAGACACCCGTACTGGGTATGTTACAAAGGGGTGGCAAGGTTGTTTGCCGTGTGGTTAAAAGCACTTCCAAGAAACATCTAACCGCTCCGATACTTAGAACGGTTAAACGCACCGCAAAGTTATTTACCGATGAATGGTGTGGTTATGATACAGTCGGCAAAATATACGAAAGAAAGATTGTTGACCACGGCAAAGGACAATATGTATGCGGTGACGCTTACACTAATACAATAGAAGGATTTTGGAGCGGACTTAAACGTGGTATTATAGGTATTTACCACAAAGTCAGCCGAAAACACCTTTGTAGGTATGTTAATGAGTTCGTTTTTCGTTATAATACCAAGAAAATTAGCAGCGTTGAGCGATTTAATTTGTTACTTTGCAATATCAATTATCGTACCACTTACCAAGATTTGATAAAATGAGCAAGAAGAAACATGATTTATCGGTTGAAGAAATGAAAAAAGTATTAGAAATCAAGATAACTCCAAGAGAACAGAAGGAGTTACAAAAGATGTCTTGGGAAGATATGATAAGTAAGGCTATGCAATTTAATCCCAATGTTAAGCCTAAAAAGAAGGGCAAGAAATAAATCCTGCCCTTCCCCCATATTTGTATAGCTAAATTCTATGGCTCCATCGAATTTATAAGAGTTTTAGCATCAACATATTCAGGTGGAGTTTGGGTAAGCCACCCTGATTGTTGCTTTTGATAATATACATCCGTGGCATCCATTATACGGTACATTGCTTTGTCAATAGAAGTGGGGTATGTTCTTCCATACAGTTCCATAACAGCCACCTTACAGCTATTTCTACCCATATACCACATCTTACAAAACTGTACTAAATCCTCTGCGCTGACATAATCCACGGTTGGATATTTCTCCTTTTTAGTCCAAGCTAAAGCACCAGCTTTGAAATTTTCAGCAAAAGCATTGACTATTCTATCGTCAAATTTAACTCCACGCATCATAAACGACAAAATGCCGCTCCACTCCTTAATAACGCCTTTCTTAATTTGAACATCAGAAAGGGCATTGATTTCTGTTTCGGTCATAGCAGTAAGCGGTTTCTGTGCATACAGCTCATTTGTACATGTCATTCCTAAAAACATTAGGAATACGAAAGAAAGGAAAATTTTTCTCATAATGGCGAATTTTACAAGAGTTCTCCACAGGCAACCAATCGAAGAGTTTAACAATGTTATTGGTTATAGAAAGTGGGCTGCCATCCTTGCACTCTTGTAGGCATCGCCAAACGCCTGAATATACGCACGGATAGGCAGCCCACGTATATGAGCTGTCTCCGTGCCTCGCATATCCTTTGGTGAGATTTGGCGATTTCACAAGAAGTGAGGCACTTTCTCTGTAATTTTCAAATGTTTGTCTCGAAAGACAATGCAAAGTTACAAAAATTATCCGTATCTTTGCACAGATAAACAATATAAGTTATGGAAGAAATAGATATTACAAAAGAAATATGTAGTGAGGGTGGACAACATAGTCTATTATATGATAAGACGCATCACCTTATTGAATGCAAGAAATGCCATAAGACTTGGTTAAGTAAAGAATACTACCCTGAAAGTCATAAGCCCAATTCTGACTCTTCACGCAAGTCTTCAACGGAAGGGTGAAATATCCTTTGCACAAACCTTTCTATGCCGTCATCTGGTTTTGAACAATTATTGCTGTTGTATAAACTACATCTAAATTCTTCTTCTGTAACTTTACGTTCTTTGAATATAGCTCTAATTTCAGAGAAAATAGTTCTTCTATAATTTTTAAGTGTATGTTCCATAATCATTTATCTCAATGATGATAATCTCAATATCTCGTCTTTTCGGTTATCTTCTTCCGTAGGGCGGTATATTTTCTGAAGAATTATGGGAATACATGCTTGACAATCCGAAGGAGCGAATTTCTCAAGATACTCTTTTAATTCATCTTCTTTGATTGAAAATTTCTCCGCATTTTCCCTTACTTTGTATATTGGGGTAATTGCTTCTTCATTGACCGTGATTATTTCCGAAACACGGAACATTTCTTGAATACATTTTGCTAATTTGGAGTTCATATTTACAAAGTTTATAGTCTATGAATAATTAAACTTTGTAAATGAATAACTACGCATTTATACTACTTTGTTAGCAAAAACATGGTTAGGTACTAATGCGTATAATTCCCTTTGTGAATAGCTGCCAATGCGTATTTCCACTTCATCAACCTCTTGTGTTAGCTC
>CAQBGY010000661.1 GCA_948759685.1 uncultured Eubacterium sp. | reverse complement strand
CTCTTAAAGACAGGAAAGGGGATTTCAAGACAGACTTTTTCAAGCAAACCTCCAAACAGAGAAACAGCAAGTTTAACGTAGAACTAACATAACAATAACATACACAATGAAAGTCCCTACTTATCTTTGTAGTAACAAAATAGAACATATTTATTGATTTTTAAAATCAACTACTTATGAAATCAAGCTTATTATTCGCTGCAATTGTAGCAGTATCAATCACCTCATGTCAATCTACAGATGAGCCCGTCACAAACCAACCATTGCCTCAAAAAAATGCGGTTTATTCCTCCATTTACACTTCTGAGAAAATTGAAACGGCAATAAGAGAAATAGAATTTCAAAGTGCAAAAACCCAAAGACAACTTTCACTAACTGAAATCAGCCTTATTCATAAAGAGATATTCAAATCTCCTGAAAAATCTCCAATAACAGACGTTGATTTCTCTACTGTACAATAAACAGCAGAACAGAATGATTTCTTAAGCAAACTCTCTGCATATGCCTCCATTAGAAGCTCTTACAAGGATTTTTATTCTTTTTTAGAAGCGGTAAAAGAATCATTTGAAGAAGAACATGAGAAAGAAGCTGCAACAAAGATTCTCATTTTCCTTGAGAGTAACCACAATTTATTTAAAAACATCAATTTTGCCACAAATACAATCTCAACGAGGGCAAATATTTCAGCATGCGATGTCGCAGCAAGCCTCTCGAGTGTCATCATAGCTGACTTAGCCACTATGACGGGAGTAGGAGCTGCTGTCGGTGGAGCTATAGGAGTGGGTGCAGCATGGGGAGCAGCCTTAGTAGGCTGTGTAGGCGGACTTGCATATACAGCCGCATTTTGTTAAACCTATTATAAATGATGATTATGAATAAGATACTTTTCAGCGGTACCATTAGTCTGATTTTGATTATTACAGCATTCTTTATACCTATCGAATGGGTACAGAAACCGATTTTCTTATTAGGGATAATATCCATCTATACTCTTCTTAGAAAAAGATATACTGTTATGGATTATCTTCACCATCCTATACCTGCATTGGTAGCCATCGTCATCATCTTTCTTTTATCCCTCATTCTACTGTCAGGATATAACGCCACAATAAAGATTGCAGGAGGAATTGTTTTGATTGTTTTATTGTACAAGCGCTTTGTACATATAAAAAGATTCAACTATTGAGTATATCACTAATACAAATAAACCCTTTCGGACATGAACAATTTATTACAGCAAGGAGATTTTCATATCTTTTCTTTCAACAAAAAGAAATATGTATTCCTATCCGGCAGCCAGCAGATTCTGGAAATAAGCAATCCCACGATGGATGCCTATTTCAAAAGATGCGCGGGAAGAGACGACGGCAATACCTTAGGAGACACCACCATTGACAAGGTGACGGAAACCCTTAAAAGTTTATGTACAGTACCTTCCGCCTGCTGCGAAAAGCAAAAACAAGACATGCTGACACTGAATGTAACGCATGGCTGCAACATGTCCTGCAAATATTGTTTTGCTTCGACCCTGCAAGACAGAAAAAGCGTGATGTCCCTTTCGGTAACCCAAAACGCAATTGCCAACATGCTTGAAGGTAATCCCGACAGCGAACGATACACCATTTACTTCTTCGGCGGCGAGCCGCTATTACACAAGCTGTTTGTCAGAGACGTAGTGGAAATAGCCAAAGAAGAAATCATATTCCGACGGAACAAAAACGTATGCTTCCTACTGAACACCAATGGCACATTGATAGACGATGACATGATGAACTTCTTTGTACAAGAAAAGTTCACCGTTACAGTCAGCATTGACGGGCCGCAAAAGGTGAATGATGCAAACCGGGTATTTCTTAACGGTCGCGGCAGTTTCAGACGAATAGCCGAAAATATAGAAAAACTCAAAAAAGGTGGTGTAGACTTCAATCTAAGGGCTACCATCAGCCCAAAGAACACAAGGTTACTCGAGACGTTCCTTTTTTTCGAGAGCATGGAAGTCCCTTACTCTTATGCCTTTACAATTGATTCCGACGTAAAGGACCGGAGCACGACCCACTTTGATGCCAACGGCATTAAGACAATAGACAAGCAACTGGGCGAGGTCATGAACTTTTTTACCCGAAAGTTTATGGGCAAAGAAAACATCTACTGCAACGACTTTCAAAGGAATATCAACCGTCTAAGAACCAAGAGCGTAAGATACCAGGGATGTGCAGCAGGCAGAAGCAGCCTTATTGTAGACGAAGCAGGAGAGTATTATCCATGCCAGAACATGCTTTCCTATCAAGATATGTCCGTAGGAAATGTGTCCGAAGGTATTGATAACAGCAGATTACAGCTTTTCCGTTCAAAAGAAGTATCACAACTTGCAAGTTGCCGACAATGCTGGGCTAAATACTTATGTGGTGGCAGTTGCGAAGCTGAGCGACATCTTCTGGGTCAGGAAAGTAAAGACTGGAAACAAAAATGCAAAATGATTCGGTTGGAATGGAAACATCTGATTCATTCCTATATCAAGCTAAACGATTTTATTAACAATATGTCTAACAAACACAAAATTATCGATTATGAAAAATTTGAAAGAGCTGGGGCTTAACCCCATTGACGAGAAGCAAGCAGAGAGTATTAACGGTGGATATATTGGAATACCTCCAATGATTATAGAACCGGAAGATTTAGTAGTATGTTGCCACAATATACCACCAATAAACATGCCAGGAGACATATGGAGCGACTTAATGTAATGTCTCCTTATTGGGGAAAAGAGTCAATCGAGCTATGAGAACCCTCACATTGGAAGAATGTATCAACACGTATGGCGGTTGTTGCGTCTGCGATGCAGATACCGGTTTCAGCAATGTATTTGCAACACCGCTTACTATCAGAGATTCACTATTCAAACAGTAACTTAAAAAAAGAAAAAAACAATGAGAGCCTGTTTAAAAATGCCTGAAATCTTTTTCTAAAGAGGTTTCCGTATCCG
>CAQBGY010000660.1 GCA_948759685.1 uncultured Eubacterium sp. | reverse complement strand
AACTTTCAATATTTTCAAAGAACTTTTATGATTTTTTAGTGGACACTAATGAATCGAGTGAAAAACTCCACCCAATTTGTTTTACCTTCCATTTCGCAAAATCACGATAAATATAAACAGGTGTTTGACCTTTTAACTCATCATCCACTTGTTCGCAAGGTGTCAGTTGTACCCTCTTTGATAAATATACCTCAACCTTCTTTTCGTATAGATAGTACGGAATTAGGAGAGATACCCATTCCTAAGGAAGAAGCAGAGTATCCATTAGTCGCCGTTGTAGACAATGGTATTTCTTCTATTTTCGCTAATTGGACTATAAGTTCTTGGGATAATATTCCTGAAACTATGCGTGATAAAAATCATGGGTCGTTCATTTCCGGATTATTAATCAATGGAGCAACATGGAACCCCACTATTTGTATGGAACAAAATGGATGTAAGGTAATTGATTTATGCATGCTACCTGCAAATGGCTATTTTAATCGGATTTATAATTATGGGATTGATACATTTATAGATGAATTGGAGACTGCCGTTTCAGATATCGTTGCGAGTACGCATGTACGAATTTTTAACATAAGCATGAATATACAATCTACTCGATTAAATACAGAGTATAGTCCATTGGCTCAAGCTTTAGATAGGATTGCGGAGAAGAATGATGTCATTTTTGTAATATCAGCAGGGAATTTATTATCTCCTCGTCCAGAATGGAGCCTTGATCACAAGAATAATCTCCTAGTTGTTAACGGGAGAAAAGATGACATTGTTTATTGCCCAGCTGAAAGTATTCGTAATTTGAGTGTAGGTGCGCTTAATCCAGATGGAGATGGATTAGCGTCTTATTCTTGTAAAGGCAAGGGATCCACCTTTGGAATTAAACCTGATTTTGTTCATAAAAGTGGATGTGGATTACAAGACAAACTTCGTGGGCACGGGTTGTTTTCTGTAAACAAAGACGGATATCTCCATTCTGATGCTGGTACAAGTTTTTCGGCTCCTCTTGTCGCAAAAACAATGGCAGTTGTTGAAAAATCCATATTAGGTCATACCTCAAGAGAGACATTAATTGCCTTAATGGTTCATAATGCAGAAGTCCCCAATGTATTCAAAGCTATAGAATATAAAAATTACCTAAATGAATTAATAGGATACGGAATGCCGACAATTGCGGACAATATTCTTAATGGAGACGAACATTCGATAACTCTTGTGTTTGCTAACAGAATAAAAAACAAGCAAATACTATCATTTCCATTTGCATGGCCAGCTTCGCTAATCAAAAACGAGAAATGCGTTGGAGCAGTGAAAGTAACATTGGTAAGTACGCCTGCTATTGATTATGTTTTTGGCGATGAAATGATTAGGGAAAATATTAGTGTGTCATTAAGACAAATCCAAGAAGATGGAGCTAAAAAAGGTATGCTCAATGCAAGATACAAAGATGACAAATCATCCAGTGGTCATATGTATGAGTGGCAACTTATTGAAAGCGAGCAAAAATGGAATCCCATAAAAGTATACGAAAAAAGTTTCCCGCGAGGAACAAAGAATAAAGGAGGTTGGTTCCTAGAAGTTGAATATCAATCCAGAGACGGGAGCCAACACTCTTTGCAGGGAGTTCCATTTACTGTAATTTTAACTATTTCAGATCCTGAGCAGATTGCACCTGTATATAATGAAATGCGCCAAAATGTAATTGCGGCTGGTGCTCAAATCGCGGATATTCAAAATGCAGTTACAATTACGCAACGCGTTTGATCGTAAGGACTATTAAACAAATAATATCAATCAAAATATATTTGTATCCAACTTCTTTCATAAAGGAATTGCACTTCAAAAGTTTTGTGTCTAACTTTTGAGGTGCAGTTCACTTTATGTCCCACACACATTTGTATATAGCTAATTTCAGTGAATTACCGGCTATGATTGCCTGAATTTGTATTTCAACCCATACTCTTCCAGCTTGCTGTACAGCGTTGTACGTCCTATTCCGAGCAGTTCGGCGGCAACCTTGCGGTTTCCGTTCGCCTGCTTCAATGCACGCAAAATCCGTTCCTTATCTTCCGCATCGTTACGCAGGGCGAAGCTGACGGGAGATGTCGGTTTTGTCACGGCAAGTTCCAGATGCTCTTTCGTGACAAATCCGGTCTGCGCCTGCAATACCGCACCCATGATTTTCTGTCGAAGCTCACGGACATTGCCCAGCCAAACATGGGTCAGCAATGTCTTACGGGCTTCTCCGTCAAATCCGATAACATCGCATTCCAGTTCTTTGTTCGCAATCTCGCGGAAAAACTCCGCCAGCGGCATGATGTCTTCCTGACAGTCGCGCAACGGCGGGACGGTTATCTCGAAGTCATGCAGACGATATAACAGGTCTTGTCGGAATCGCTTTTCGTTCACAGCCACCTCCAAATCTTCGTTGGTGGCGGCGATGATGCGGACATTGAAACTCTTGTCCGTTTTATCACCTATCGGGCGGTATCTCCGTTCCTGTATAGCCCGGAGTAACATCTGCTGGGTTTCCGGTGCGAGGTTACCAACTTCGTCTAAGAACAGCGTGCCACCTTCCGCCTCATGGAAATAGCCTTTCTTGCTATTGTCCGCACCCGTGAACGCTCCTTTGACGTGTCCGAAGAATGCCGACGGAGCAAGTTCTTTGGAGAGTGAACCACAGTCCACTGCAACGAACGGTTTTCCTGCCCGTTTGCTTTTGTCGTGCAGTTGATGTGCGATATGCTCCTTACCAGTGCCATTCTCCCCGAATATCAGTACACTCATGTCAGTAGGAGCTACCAGTCTTATTCGTTTCATTATGGCTTGAAATGCCGAGCCGTCACGGGAAAACACTGGCATACGGTTTCTCCCGATACTCCTTTCTTTTAATATGGTACGAAGCAGAGGGACGAGTTTTTCCTCCACAAACTGCTTGGGTATGTAGTCCAGCGAGCCGAGTTTCATGCTTTCAACCGCCGTATGC
>CAQBGY010000659.1 GCA_948759685.1 uncultured Eubacterium sp. | reverse complement strand
ATCTAATAACATTTTTGGGGAACGAGTACGATGGGATAAAGCCTTCTGAATAGAACACATCAAAGGCTGAGGTCTGTTTGTCGTCATGTATGTATTCCTTGCGTTTCTTCTCATCGAGCACCTTGTCCTTTATTTTTAGGAACATTTCTCTGGTCTGTTCAGTTGGCAAACTTAAACAATCTAAACATTCAAGGAACGCGACACCGTAGCTTTCACAGAAATCTACAATTCCAATCTCTGTTATGCTGTCATAGCCACTCATTAGATCGCTGAACATAAAAGCGTTTAGTGCTTTCATGTTCAAATGGCGTTGCTCAATTTTAGGATTGTCCCTATCGATCCAAGGACGACGAGGTTCGCCTGAGATCATCTCATGTGGATTCTTAAAATAATAGCTATCATGTACACCACCGGATGCGTATGTGACAATAGTTGAGATTCCTGCATTTTTTCGCCCAGCACGCCCTGCGCGCTGTTGGTAGTTTTCTCGCATAGGTGGAATATTTCTAAGCCCAACAGCAGTAAGGGAGCCAATATCAATCCCGACTTCCATAGTTGTTGTGCAGCTTAACACATCAATTGCATTTTCACCGTGCTCGCCAGCATCAATATCCTGGAACCTTATCTCATAGTCTTCGGTTCGGCTGATGATATCCCCTTGGGCATCTTTATGAGACAGCTGTGCCGTATGCTCCTCAGTATTTATTTTATGGATATTGTCTTTAATACCTACCGTATTTAAGATGGGGGTACGCCAAAAATCGAATCTCGATAACTCTTCATAATTGATAGCATGAACATTTTTAGCCTTGAAGCACACACCGCAAAGGCTGCCCAATTTAAATGGGGATATCTTTCCACAACGTCCACAGCGATACCAAATGAAATTTTTGTCAGCAATACAAATCTGAACCGATGACAGCTTGATGTAGTATTTTCCCTCACTGGATGCCTCAAAGAATTCTGTTTTTACAGATTCCAGCAATTTGTTCATTTCGGTTTCATTGAGAGACAATATTACTTGCGCTTCACGAATCAAATCATGATCCAGTTCTTGATAGAAATCAGCACCGACTCCAAACTTATCCCTGTCATTTTTGCTCCTTCCTGGGAGGGATCGTCTAATATCATCTGAAATGTGGCTATCTAATGCGGCATTGGTGTCCATGACATCCCAGAAAAGCAAGACCAGAATCTGATATAGCAAATCTTCATTAACTGCTATATCATCATCCTCCAACTCATAAAGTACGCTATCTATAGAATTTTTCATGGGCGCTAAAAAACCAAGCCCAATATCTTTGAAAGATCGAGGGCTTTCAGTAAAAAATTTAAGTAGATGTTTTCCATAATCTTCTGGTGGGGAAGAGAAGTAATCTGTGGCTAATTTCGTGTAGTCAACCTTTCTCCCATGCCTGTTTTTTCTCGCAAAGGTGTCTTTGTCGGTGTCAAATTTCCGCTTGCTTTTTCCTGCAAAGAATGATAACTTCTGATTGATACACACCTCTAGGAAAGCGGGATATAACTCTCTCATAGACAGTCCAAATTTGCTTAGTCTTATGCCCGCCAATATAACTGCCTGCCGAAAAGTGTCAGCATCTGATGAGTCAGACAAGTCCAGGGCCAGTTTTGCGGCGTTCTGCCGCGAATCAGAGAATAGCAGAACTTTTTTCCCTTGATTCACAAAGTCCGATTTTGCCGGTTGCAGCTCGAATTGTGCTTTTGTTAGATTATAAAATGGAATATTCCCTTTTGTGGCAAAATCAGTTGGCTTTTTTATCGGCATAACTTTGCGGCATTTCGGGCATTTCCCGAAGACAAAAGATGTTCCCTTCTTTGTAGTTTTTTCAGTGTATAGCACTTTGAGCAGAGTTGAACTATCCTTCGGTGTTGTGAAGAGTTTCCCGGTAAACGGATCTAATGCCCCCATTTTGTCGCCTTTTTCAAGAATGTATTCTTCCGGCACGATGTAAAGCAACATTTCTTTGAGATCATCACCGCTCCCACTAATACCCTTACGCGGGAATACATACCAAAACGCCTGCCCTGCGGTTTGCTTCACATAGACTTTGAAATACAGAGCACCGCACTTTGTATGATTAACTAGTTCATAAATCTTACCACCACAGTTACATTGATCTTTTGGCGTAGAAATGATCTTGCCAAGAGGTAATTTTTCTTTTTCCGAATATTTTGCATGAGGACAATGAGGATTTGAGCAAGCATAAATACCCTGCAATCCTCTTACAAACATATGCAGGCGGATAGGAAACAGTAAATTGCCGTCCTTTTCAGCCATAGAAACAATGACTAGCAACGAATCCAATGCATTATCTGCATTATCGCTTCCAAACACGTGAAACTTGATTTTGCTATACGATTCTGCACCCTCTCGACAGACTCGATATAAATCAATAAAGCCTTGATAGCGAGGGAGATTATCATAGAGCCATGTTTTAGCCTCGCTTAAATCAATAGAATCCGGGAGTTGCTCATTGAAAATTGCAGATGCAAAGTCTTTTATTCTTTGAATGGCTTCTCTTCCATATACTTGCGTTGTTCCAATATGTTCCAGTTGATCAGCATTAGTTGGAACAAGTTCATATTCAGGCAGTTTTTCTCTGGTGCCAGTTAGGAATTTGCACTTTTGTGCATTCTTTCCTGTAAGCCCCTCATAGAAGTCATTGCGTGCCTTTTTATCATCTGGCATACTTGCCGTAGTTAAAATAAACTGAGTATCATCAGCAGTTATTTCAAGACGATCAAATAAGCGGTCAAGCAAAAGAGCTATTTCACCGCCAGCAGAACCACGATACATATGTGCTTCATCAAGAACAATTAGAAGCCTATTGTCTTCCGACTCATGTAACCACTCCTTGGTGCTATCCCAGATCTTAGATTCCAATTTTCGCATCAGCATATATTCAAGCATGGAGTAATTGGTCACAAGAATATCTGGTGGACATTCAGATCGGAAGAGCGTCGTGC
>CAQBGY010000658.1 GCA_948759685.1 uncultured Eubacterium sp. | reverse complement strand
CCTACTTCGAGAAGAAAGCGAAGAGCAAGTACGACAAATGGATGTGCGTCTATCTTCACTTCAAGAAGTTCTGCGGCGGCAGCTGCACATTCGGCGATGTTACCGCCAGTCTGTGCGAGGACTTCCGGGAGTATCTGATCTATGCCCACAACCTACGCCATCCGGATAAAAAGATACCACTCTCCAACAACTCGGCAGCGGGCTACTGGTCAACATTCCGTTGCCTGCTGAAAATGGCATACAAGGAAAAGTATCTCACTGAAAATGTAAATGACTTCCTCGAAGGCATCAAGTGGCAGGAAGTCAAGAAGGAGTATCTGACGCTCGACGAGATGAAGATTCTCGATGCAACCGAATGTGAGGTTCCGGTTCTCAAACGAGCATCTATGTTCGGTCTGTTTACTGGGCTTCGTCTCAGTGACCTGCTGCAATTGTGCTGGGAAAATATCGAACGTAGTCCAGATGGCGGATACTGCATCCGACTTTGCACTGAGAAAACCGATACTGAAGCAACTCTTCCCATCAGTGATGAAGCACTCAAATACTGTGGCGAGCGTAGCGAAGGAATAATCTTCAAGGGGTTCCGTCGTTCTATGGCTCAACAGCCGTTCAAGAAATGGGTCAAGGCTGCGGGCATCGAGAAGAAACTTTCGTTTCACTGTCTCCGACACTCATTCGCTACCATTCTTATCTCGCTGGGCATCGATGTATACGTTGTCTCAAAGATGCTTACACACCGAAGCGTCAGGACGACACAGATTTACGCCGATGTGGTCAGCGAGAAGAAGCGCGAGGCATCCAATGCCATCACATTGAAATAAATCGTTCTGCCATATTAAGAAGATGTGACTGTTTGAACCGCCCTCAGGAAGTTAGACAAATAACTTTGGTGAGTTTATACGACATTACCCTTGCCGTTTAGAAAATTTAACATCTTGATATTGCTATAATTTTTATCTTTGTAAAAAACTTATAAATACATAATAATTATGGCAATATCAAGATGTTCTAAATGTGATTGCACTCGCTTTGAATTAAAAGAGGCTAATATCAGCGGAAGTGCATATCGTATGTATTTTGTTCAGTGCTCGTCATGTGGCGCAGTTGTAGGAATAGTGCCTTTTATGAATACTGCGGCACTCATTCAGCAGCTTGCCGATAAGATGAACATAAAACTACAATGAGGCTTCGTCAGTGCCGTTTTGTGCACTAATCAAATCTATTTCAAAGGATGGTGTCTTAGTTGTAATTGTTAAAATTTTAATCCCAAATAAACGGACAGTAACAACTTTTGTTATTGTCTGTTTGTCTTTTGCGTCGTTATTTCTCATCATATTTATACATTATTTGGTGTGTTTATACGACATTACTCTTGTCGTTTAGAAAGTTTAACATTTAACTTTAATACTCCCTGTTATTATATAGAAAACAGCGAGTATGAGAAAAATCAATCAAAATACTTCATGAAATATCGGCTGGAATTCATGTACAGCTACTTTGACTATTCTCCTTCCACGGGTTGGTCAGTTGTAGCTGTATATCGTAAGGTCTTAATATAAATCATTCTCATACTCGTTGTTTTTATTATCGCCTAATTTCCACAGATTTTAGGCGTTTTTAATGAAGTTATATAACTCTGCGGAGTTTATCTAAATAAGACACGACATCATCCTCTTTTTTAATCCCGATTTTCTTTCCAATATCCATAAAAAGAAAGGAGGTGTTAAAAATAGATATGGAAAACAAAGTCAAATTTGAGTGGGTTAAGGTTCGGACTTATCTCACGGTCATTAACGGACAGTACGCCTTTGAAACTCTCTACAAAAAGGTGTACCACTAATTTGAATTGCTCCTAATGATGTCGTGTCTTTTATTATTGTAACTTTGCGAATTGAATACGAAAGGTTGTCTTTCAAAAGAAGGCTTCACTTATTCCAGGACACTCTAAATGTCCAATAAACGACAATGCTAACATGGAGATTTTAGTATGTACTCGTTTGGAGCGTGATGAACAAGGAAGACTTGTCATTGCGATGTATTATAAAAAAGTCTAATTGTTTTTGTTCCTCCAACCTTTCGTATTCTATTTTTCGCAAAGAATATTATCGTTAATTTTGCGAATAGAATACGGAGAGTTTATTATACCAAGGACTATTTCATAGGAAACATTTTCCAAAAAACATCATAAAAGTGTCATCCGAATATGAAAAAGTTTAATGAAATTCTAATTAAGACAACCCAGGAATTTGACACCAAGTTAAAACGCTGGATTATCGTCAAGCATTACATATGCTATTGAGCTGAATGTTCTTTACTTGGATATAAACTTATCCGTATTCTATTTTTCGCAAAGAAATTTTGTCACCAAAGTTACTAAACCCAACCCCAAACTGGTTGGCTTATGAACGAATTAAACTTTGGAGCATTTAACTCGCTGTATGACTTCTTTGCAGCATTCCCAGATGAGGAGGCTTGCATCGCCTTCCTCGAAAGTAAACGTTGGGCGAATGGAGTGGTGTCGCCTTTTGACCCTTCTTCAAAAGTTTACCACCGTGGCGATGGTTATTATCGGTGTAAGAACACGGGCAAGAATTTCAACGTGCGTATAGGTACGATATTTGAAGGAACAAAGTTACCTCTGCGTAAGTGGTTCATGGCTATCTATCTTATCTGCAATCACAAGAAGTCTATCTCCGCCACGCAATTAGCAAAAGATATATCCGTGACATTGAAGACATCGTGGTTTCTTTTGCATAAAATCCGCAGGACATTCCATAGTATTCATTTGGAGAAATTAGACGGAGAAGTTGAGTTGGATGAAACATTTGTCGGAGGCAAGAATAAAAACCGACACGCCAATAAGAAGGTCAAGAATAGTCAGGGCAGAAGTTTCAAAGATAAAGTTCCTGTTCTCGGTATGCTTCAACGGGGTGGAAACGTGAGTATCTGTCTCCGCATGACACATCCACGATAATAAAGCAAAGGCTCCCGTGAAGG
>CAQBGY010000657.1 GCA_948759685.1 uncultured Eubacterium sp. | reverse complement strand
AGCGCCTGCCATTTCTGACAAACGCTTTATGTATAAATCTAATAGTCAAATTCTCTAATACTACTTTCAATCGGTTCTGCATCATTTTTATTAAACAAAACCAAATTTTTACCAATTACCTCTTTTGTTCTCGTACATGGATAAATGATTCCCGTAACTCCCTTTTCTTCTAAATACAAAGCTAATGCATGAAAAGACTTGTATGCATCTTCTTTTTTTGCTTCGTCTTTTTCATCTACCTTCTTGTAAATACAACTGCATATCATCTTCAAATACTGCTTTGCATAAGATTCTTCTATTACCCCTCCATCTACAGGATATTTTAATTGCAACTTTCTTACTTTTTTTCGTAACTTCTTTTTGTTATTTTTATATTTTTCAATGGTCTTTGGATCAGACATAATTTCTTCTATCATTTTTGATTCCAATTCATTTTGATAGGTGTCTACAATGCCTTTAAGTTGCCTAAATGTCACATCATTATAAGATAAATCTAAGATTACTCCCTTTTTTACAGGCTTAAAATCACAGAAGAAATATTTATTACCTTTTTTAGCTCTGTATTCTTCCAAGCAAATATATTCATTCAATGTAAGATCCTTTGAGTATTCCTGCAGTTTCTCCGAAAAAGATAGATAAAGGAAAGCACGTCCTGGCGGATTCCATCTGTTATTTGTTTTTGCCTCCCACGGAATAAATCTGTCTCTGTTTATAGGATACTTATCATTAACCACTCTACACAATACATCAGTATCTTTTAATTCATGGAAAAATTTTTCTCTGTTTCCATTTATACATTGTGTAAATATATCATCGAATATCTCTTTAAAACTTTTTAATCCATCCTCAGATAAATTGATATCTTTCCATTGCTCCTCTATAATTAATCGGGCATTTTCCATTTGAATATCATCAATCAATCTATTATAATAATCAGCATCAAGATTTGGGCATATAAAGATACAATATTTAGCCAATAACCTAACATACTCTATAATACAACTCAAATCAAAAAAATCTATATATCTAAATGTGATTTCATAAGTTGAATTTATTGTATGTAATAATTTTGCTAACTTTTCTGTATTTTCTGCATTATTGACAACCCAAATATCATGTCTTATCCTTTTACTAAGATATTTTAATTCGCCTTTATACTCCAAAGACATTTCTTCTAATTTTTGTAATTCACCCAACATATGAATAGAGTAATCTATCACAATATCTGCACCTCCATAAAGTTCGATATTCTATTAGTATTTCCATCCCTTTTCCACAACCAATCATAACAGAAAAAGCCCGCCTTATTGATTGTTTATCTGTTTGTTCTTATACTAATTCATTAAGTTTATACCATTGATTTATCCTCTGAATTATCGTATCCAAAGATGTATCAGTAAGCTCAATCCCTATATCATATAACAATGTTAGTCTAAATAGCATTCTTAACTTATCGTCTGCAAAACTTATCTCATCTTTAATAAAACGCTTAGTTTGCTCCGTTAAATGTGACAACCAATTCCTATGCCCTGTCGCCTTCTGAATAAACAAATCCATTAAAGATGTTTTCTCATTTATTTTCGTCTCACACTCATACTGAAAAAGTCGTTTTGTAGAATCACATCTTTCAATAGCATATTGCAGAATATCCTTTAAACTGTATTCATTTATATGTCCTGACATTCTGTTAAAACTTCCTCTTATATTTTCATATTCAATCCCATTATCTTCACAAACCTTTTTCAAACTGTCAGAAGAATCCAGTGCTTTTAATACTTCCTTTCTTATCTGATTTTTAGCAGATTTAGAAAATCTAAGCATTTCCTCAGAATGGTGGATACGAAAATACCCTTCTAAGCATTGGATGCAGGTTGCTATTGGGACTTCTCTTACAGGTGAGCTGTCAGTAGTCAAATATGAAAACAGATTAAATGTGACTACTTCCTTTTCTCTTAATTTCCACCAATTATCACAAACCGCTGAAAAATCAAAATCTTTCTTTGTATATAAAACATGATCCAGTTTAATATTTGATTTTGCTGTCTTTCCGTAGGCCGCAAAATCTTCCATAAAACAAAAAATTTTCTGTTCTTCTGTTATCATTGTACGTTTCTCAACTTTTGGGAAAAAACCTATTTGCAGGAAAAAGATTTCTAACATCCTTAAAACTATTTTCTCAACTTCATTAATTGATAATGAATCTTTTAAAGATATTGAAATAGCAACTCCTTCAAACTTAGAATTTTCCTGATTCCAGTCTGTACTAATACTCACTTTACCGTCCATTAGCTTAAAATCATTTTTTCCTACAAACATATGGAATGGATATCTTTTTTTATCTGTCTGCACAATATATTTTGCAGAGATTATTTTCTCATCTTGAAATTTCTCAATATGATTTCCCCAAAGACACTGATTCCATATAATTTTCATTTGCTTAACAGGAATCTGCATCGGCATTATATAGCAGTCATAAATTGTAAAGGCTTCGCCATTTTCATCACGACAAAACAAATAGTCTCTATATATTGCTTCATTTTTAAATACTAAATCACAAGCCTTTTCTATTGGGTAATCGTCAACTTCAATCACAAAATCATGACTGCCTTCTATAACGTAAAAATCACAAAAATGCTGCTCTATTTCACTATCTCCAAACGGAAACCCAAGTATTACTTTACCGTGCACTTGTATCTCTTTCCTCTTTTCTACAAAATATTTACCACACATCAAGTATAGCAAATAAAGCAGCATATTACAACCAACTAAAACCGGTCCATATCCTCCTGCGTCCCAAGCTCACAGTACCGATACCCGTCATTCACCTGCTCCGTATACATATCATTCACTAACCCGATAGACAAAAGCTCCGTATCCGCCATAGACAGCCCCAACTGCACACACCTAAGCAGAAACAGCGGCGTGGTCATCTCCCTCTCTGTTGGCCGAAGTTTTTTTTAGCCTCCGCATCCGTCTGCACATTCAGCCCCCACAGCTTGAT
>CAQBGY010000656.1 GCA_948759685.1 uncultured Eubacterium sp. | reverse complement strand
ACAAGCGGAGAATATTTGGAAACTGCTAATGTAAAGAAGGAAATTTATCTGTTAAGAGATGAAATAGAAATGATGGCACAGCAGATTGAGATGATTTCTTTTATGCATGGGAGCTGCATTATGATTAAAAAATAACGGTATAAGGAAACGCTGTAGATTGGGGAGAACTGATGAAGGCAGTTATTTTAGCAGGGGGCTATGGAACACGCATTAGTGAGGAGAGCTATTTAAGACCGAAACCGATGATTGAAATCGGGGAAAAACCTATTTTATGGCATATTATGAAAGGGTATTCTACTTACGGGTTCAATGAATTTATTATCTGTGCGGGTTATAAGCAAAACGTAATTAAAGAATGGTTCTCTAATTACTTTCTGTATAACAGTGATATTACCTTTGATTTTACATCAAAAAGGGAAAATATGATTGTTCATGGTCAGCATTATGAGCCATGGAAGGTGTCTGTGATTGATACGGGATTAAATACATTAACGGGAGGACGTGTAAAGCGTATCCAGAAATATGTCGGAAATGAACCGTTTATGCTGACCTATGGGGATGGCGTGTCGGATGTGAATATTGAAAAGCTGTGTAAATTTCACAGGAGCCATGGGAAGCTGGTTACTATGACGGCTTACAACATTGATCAACGTTTTGGCGTTTTAGATGTTACGGAGAACGGGCAGATTAAAGAACTGCGGGAAAAAGCCACGGGAGATGAAAATCAGATTAATATTGGATATATGGTATGTCAGCCGGAGGTTTTTGACTACATTTCAGGCGATGCTTCTATTTTGGAAAAGGATACAATGGCAACTCTCGCAAAAAAGGGAGAAGTAATGGCGTATAAACATGAAGGCTTTTGGAAATGTATGGATACGATTCGGGAAAAACAGCAACTGGAAATGATGTGGGCGTCCGGGGAGGCGCCATGGAAAATATGGGAAGATTAGGAAAACTGACGGGAACGGAGATGATTCAATGAAGAAAAATTGCTGTAGTTTTTGCGGAACTCAATTAAAAAACAGTATGGTTGACTTGGGATTATCACCAATTGCAAATGAGTACATAGAGAAAGAAAATTTGGATGCGGGACAATACTATTATCCTTTAAATGTAATGGTGTGTGAGAAGTGTTATCTCGTTCAGGTGGCTGCATACAGAACTCCTGAAAATATATTTTCTAATTACAAGTATTTCAGCTCATTTTCAACAAGTTGGCTGGCACATTGCAAAGAGTATGTAGACATGATTGTGGAACGGCTGGGTTTGGATGAGAGTAAAAAAGTGTTCGAAATTGCCTGCAATGATGGATATTTGCTGCAATATTTTAAACCACACAATATTCCAGTTCTGGGAATTGAGCCTGCGGCAAATGTGGCGGATACGGCAATTAAAAAAGGAATTGAAGTGGAAACGGTATTTTGGGGAAAAGAAACGGCTGAAAAGATATCGGAGACGCATGGCAGGGCGGATCTCATTATTGGCAATAATGTACTGGCGCATGTTCCTGATATTAACAGTTTTGTAGAAGGGCTGCGGCTGGCATTAAATGAAACGGGAACCATAACAATGGAATTTCCGCATTTACTGAAATTAATGCAGTTGAACCAGTTTGATACGATTTATCAGGAACATTTTTCCTACTTGTCTTTGTCAACAGTGGAGGCAATTTTCGCAGAACATCATTTGAAAATTTATGATGTGGAAGAATTATCTACGCACGGCGGCTCGCTGAGAATATATGCCGCACATAGAAATAACAGGGAATTTGAGAAAAGTCAAAAGGTATCCGAAGTGCTTGAGCAGGAAATTCACTTTGGATTGAGAGAGATACAAACGTATACGGCTTTTGCGGAGTGTGTGAAACGGATTAAAAGAGAGAGCTGTAAGCTGTTGATTGAAATAAAGGAAAAGGGAGGAAGCATAGCGGCATTCGGTGCAGCGGCGAAAGGAAACACTTTTTTGAACTATTGTGGGATTGGGAAAGAGTACATAGATTTTGTGGCAGATTCCAGTGTGGAAAAGCAGGGTTTGTTTTTACCCGGAACACGAATACCGATTGTAAGTCCGGACGAGATTAGGAAGCGAAAGCCAGATTATATTGTACTGCTTGCGTGGAACTTGAAAAGCGAGTTGACGGAACTGTTGGCAGATACGAGAGAGTGGGGATGCAGACTTATTACGTTTATCCCCAGAGTTGATGTATTTTGAGGGTGCCAAGAGAAAAGGGCATAATAGGGAGAAGTATACATGATATTAAGAGCAAAAACCAAGAATCTATTTAGTGGACGGGAATTATCTGAGCGGCAGCAGCTGAACAGCAAACTGAATATAGAAGAACTGGAACAGGGCAGGACGATTCTGGAGTCCTATCCGAGACGGCTTGTGTTTGAATTGACGAACGCATGCAACCTGAATTGTGTCATGTGTGGAAGGAATGCGGCGGATTTTAAGCCGACGGTATTTGACATGGAGGCGTTCAGGAGCTTCGAGCCGCTGATGGATATCGTAGAGGAAGTCACGCTGATGGGTTGGGGAGAACCGACCATTCATCCAAATTTTATTGAAATGCTGCAGATTATCAATAAACACGGGGCACGTAAATATTTCTGTACGAACGGAATGAATCTGGGCAAAATCAAGGATGCGATATTTGACTATGATGTTGACGTGTTTGCGGTAAGTCTTGACGGGGCGACAGATGAGACAAACAGCAGGATACGGAGAGGCTCTAAGATTGATCAGATTGTGGCTGACCTCAAAGATATCGTAAGGATAAAAGAGGAGAGGGGGCTGAAATATCCGTGGATCAATTTTGTGTTCTGCGCCATGCAGTCCAATATCCGGGAGCTGCCGGATCTGGTGCGGCTGGCGGCCGAGATCGGCATCGAGGAGGTGAAGGTCGTTTACCTGACCGTGTTCGGGGAGGATCTGATGAACGAGTCCCTGTGGGGACACGAGGATCTTGTACGTGAGGTGTTTGAGGAGACAATCCGGGTTGGCGATGAGCTTG
>CAQBGY010000655.1 GCA_948759685.1 uncultured Eubacterium sp. | reverse complement strand
ACCTTCAGGTAGGATTCTACACGGAGGTATTCTTCCGGGAAAAGGGTGTCCGTTTTATTGCTGTTTCCAATGGTGTTGACAGCAGCAACAACACCAGCAGTGAATTCGCCCCTTTTTTGAATATCATGAATGAATGGTATCTGCGTGACTGCAGCAGGAAGATCACCGCAGTTTTGCGGGCGAAAGGGAAAGAGGGAAAACCGATTACGAGTAACCCGCCCTACGGCTTTGTGAAAGATACGGAGGATAAAAACCATTGGCTCGTTGACGAAGAAGCGGCGGAGGTTGTGAGAAAGATTTTCCGTCTGACCGTGGAGGGCATGGGACCGTACCAGATAGCAAAGCGGCTTATGGAGGAAAAGGTGGAGAAACCGTCCTATTATCAGGCGACAAGGCAGAGGGGCAATTACCAGACCATGTGCGATTTTGAAACTCCCTACAACTGGACGGGCGGATCGGTGGTGCGGATACTGGAAAGACCGGAATATATGGGCGATACCGTAAATTTCCGTAGCCACAAGGAATCCTATAAGGATAAGAAAGCTGTTAAGAATAACAGTGATGAGATACTTGTTTTTCAGGATACCCATGAACCAATCGTAGACCGCAGGACGTGGTATATGGTGCAGGAATTAAGAAAGACAGTGCGGAGAGTGGATACCGGCGGAAAAGGAAGCCTGCTGACCGGAAAGCTCTACTGTGCGGACTGCGGCGGAAAAATGCACTACCGCAGAAGCACGACAAGGGCGGCAAGAGACTGGAGGGGTATCCCGAACGGCGGGACAGAGCGCACATCCGCAGGCTTTAACTGCAGCACTTACAACAGCAGCAGGAAGCAGTATAAGCAGGTGTGCTTTTCACATTCCATAAAAGAGGATACGGTAAAACAGCTTATCCTCGAAACGATACGGTATGTCTTAAAAAGCGTCCGCATGGACGAGGCGGCGTTTATAAAAAATATGCGGAGTGCATCCGAGGTCAGGGATAAAAGCGAGGTCAAAAAATTGAAAGCAGACTTTTCTAAAAAAGAGAAACGTTTTGCAGACCTTGACCTGCTGATCAAAAAGGTGTATGAGGACAACGCAATGGGGAAGCTGCCGGACAGACGGTATGAAATGCTTTCTTCCGATTATGAGAAGGAACAGCAGGAGCTTGAAATCTCCATGCAGGAAATCCGTGAAAAACTTGCACAGTTTGAGGATGACACGGACAGGACGGAGGAATTTCTTTCCCTTGTCCGCAAGTACACCGACATTCAGGAACTCACGCCCGCCATTGTGAATGAATTTGTTGATAAGGTCATGGTGCATAAAATAGAGGAAATCGACGGAGAACGTGTGCAGGAGATCGAGATTTTCTTAAATTATATCGGGAAGGTGGAGCTTCCGGTGCAGGAGCTTTCTGAGGAAGAAATGGCGGCGGAGGAAAAGAAGCGGAAACGCCGTGCATACAGCCGTGCCTACCTGAAAGAATACCGTAAAAAGCACAGACCGGAAATCCGGCGTGTGATTGAAGGAGCAAGGGAGGCGGACAAACAGAAACAGATGGCGGAGGCGGAAGCATCAGCGGACGGACTCCTGCATACGGACGGTACGGAACAGGTTGCAGCTATGGTAGCAGGGGAAAACAAGATTATTGTAGAGAGCAGCCTTCCGACCAAAGAGGAAGTGAAAGCAAAATATGGCAGATAGTTTGATAATAACAACAAGCATGAAAGTGAGGATTTTGATATGGCAAAACTTAGAGATTACAACATGAACGGGACAATTATTTTAGGAGTGGATGCAGGCTATGGGAATTATAAGACGGCAAGGTGCTGTTTCCCGACTTCCGTGAGCAGGAGCAGTCAGCCGCCTGTCTTTACAAGAGACTATCTGGAATATGAAGGCAGCTATTACACCATAGGCGAGGGACACAAGGATTTTGTTGCGGAGAAAAGCCTGGATGACGATAATTATATTCTTACTCTTGCCGCCATTGCAAAGGAGCTGAAAGCGAGAGGATTATCGGCTGCAAAGATACATCTTGCGGTAGGGCTTCCGTTAAAATGGGTGCAGGCACAGAGGGATTCCTTCCGTGAATATATGATGCAGAACCGCCATGTAGATTACAAATATGCAGGTAAACGATATACGGTTGACATCGCGGACTGTACGGTCATGCCGCAGTGTTATGCGGCGGTAGCGGAGAGCCTGCCGGATTTTAAGGGGATGCACATGATAGCGGATATCGGCAACGGGACGATGAATGTGATGATACTCAACAACGGCAAGGCGAGCGAAAGCAAGTCGTGGACGGTAAAGCTGGGGGCGAATGAATGTTATATGGCGATCCGCAATCTTATACTGGACAGGAAAGCGGAGGAACTTCCGGCAGAGATTATCGAGAATTATCTGCGTTATGGTGATATAAAAGTGGGCGGGGAATACCAGCAGCTTATGGAAAAAGCGGCAAAGAGCTATGTGGATAAGATATTTGCGGAACTGAAAGCACACGGTTATAATCCGAACCTTATGAAACTGTATATCATGGGCGGCGGCGCAAAGATTGTGGAGCTTGTCGGGGATTATGACAGTGACAATGTTGCCTTTAACCATGATATACGAGCAAACGCCAAAGGCTATGAATATTTCTGCTATATGAAACTCCGCAGGCAGAAATTGATGGCTTCCGCCGGATAAGGAGATGTGTCTGAATGAAGAATAAAAACCACAATATCCGTTTCAACATGGAGAGAGGGGATGAGTGCAGGGCATGGGAACTCCTGCACTCCCCGCAGATACGGCAGATGTTCAAGTCACAGAACAGATTTGTGATAGAAGCAGTCAATAATTATTATGACCGCTGTGTGGCGGTAAAGCGTGATCCTTATCTGGAAACAAGGGAGAAAGAGGACGCTTTTGCGGAGCGCATCGTGGAAATGGTGGAAAAGAAAGTGATGTCCAATCTCCCGGCGCTTTTTGGGATGTATATGGCACAGATGCAGTTTTTTCCCTTATCCGTTCCTATGGGTGCAT
>CAQBGY010000654.1 GCA_948759685.1 uncultured Eubacterium sp. | reverse complement strand
CAGCTTAAATCTGATGACTGGCTCTGCTGGCTTCAGAAGATGAACAGCATTAGGAGCAGAGCGGAGGAAGTAGTGCTGCATGATCTGATATATTCCCTTTAGTTTTATTCTGGCTTTAAGTTTTGTAGCATGAGGCGCAGAAGATGTCAAGACACCGGCTCCGCCTCGCCTGCGGCGGTCTTGACATCTTCTGCGCCTCATGCTATGGAGTGGTCAAGGGGAAACAAAGTTCCCCCATTGCATTAAAAATGCCAATGGCGGGATTTTGTGAAAAATTAAAATAGGGGATTGACAGGACGGAAAAAATGGCTTATTATTGACAATAAGAAATGGGTTTTCACCGTACATCTTGTTACGGCTTGCTCGTTTCTTTTTTTACTGCCAAAATATCATACAGATATTTTTTGCCATTTTCAGCATGGTTAATTAAAAGACGGGCATGGAATATATTGTATCTGACAAGCACATTCTCATCATAAACCGGGAGGGCAAAACGGACATCATACCTGTACCAGCCGTATCTGGCGTTTTTGTTGTGTTTTTCCTTGCGGTTTTCTTCATAAGCCGGGTTTGATGCTATCTGTATCAGTTCAGGTATCGCAGTAGCGGCGTTTGCCTTCGCTTTTGCATTTGCACCCATAAGGCTTTTCCGGCTCTCTGATTCCGTGTATTCTTCGGGAAGTTCATTTCCAATATAAATACGCTCGGCATTTTCTTCAATCTCGTAATAGTCTCCGACATATCCTTCGAGATACCGCTTTACATTATCCCAGTCAATTTGGCGTTTCCCTTTGAAACGGATATCGTTAATCAAGACCAGCTTTTTACCGTCCGCATCGGTTATGATATTTACGTTCCTGTTTTCAATCATCTCTTTTGTTCCCTTTCTTCTTTTCTCTTGATTTGTAGACATTAAACTGGTTCTTGCACCTCTGACTGCAAAATTCATTCCCCTTCCGGCTTGCGACAAAGGCTTTTTTACAGTGCTTGCACATACGCATATCACTGTCCTTGTCCGTGAGCATGAAGGAAAAGCACATCTGCACCATGACAAGCAGCGAATGGAAATCCCATACGATAACGGGCGAATCCTTTTCCAGTGCAATCCGGTAAGTGGGGGATATGCCGCCGAAAGCGGAAATGCCCTGACGGTACAGGCTGCGTGTCTGCTCGTCAATCGTATCATAATCGAGGTAATAAAGGAAACTTGTCATAAAGGTAAATGCTAAGTCAGTAAATTCTTTCAAAATCCAGTCGTACCTTTCCGCATATTCCTTCTGTAATTCCATCGCCACAGCCTGCGGCGCATTCCCCATAGCCATTGTGATCGCAATGCCTTCACGGTCAGTCACAGACCATCCCGATTCCACACTTTTCTTTCTGAAATCCAGTTTATCAAAAGGGTAGAAATAGGAAAGATACTTCTCTGTAGGAAGGGATTCTTCCTTTATAAAGTGGTTTTTTGGAAGATACACGGATTCATAGGTTATAAAATCTGCTGTTGTCGGCAGGGCGGTCATAAAGCCGAGGAAACCATATTTTTTTACAAAGTCAAGCACGGACTCTTTTAGTTCTTCTTCCGAGGCTTTGTGCATGGCGGCAAGCCCGACATTTACCGCATCAGTGATAAGCTGCTCCGCTTCCTGCATGGGGCGGTACATTTCCGGTTCTGCGCCTTCTGAAACCGTTATGTAGAGAGTGCCATCATCAGCGGTCTTATATTCATAGCCGCTGTACCGAATCCACGGTGCGCTGGTATGCGCAAATAAATTCTTCATAGAAAATCTGCTCCAATCCATCAATCATATCGAATTATCTGATGTAATATTTCCTATATTATAAACAGTTACTTGTTATCGGTCAAGCCGTTTACTTTCCTTTTTCTTCCGCACTCCGTTTTCTAAAAAATGTTTCTCATCAAGCGTCAGCGGCAGACTGTTTTCCTTCCGGTATGCAAGCACAGCACCATAGAGTTTTCGTATCTTTTTCAATGCTGTTTCACGGATGCCCCGGATGTTCCGGTCTGTCTGCCCGATGCTCTCTGCATACTCTGTAGCGGAATCATCACGCAGGAACAGGTAATAGAGCATATTTTTGAGGTGCGGCTTTAGTTCCTTTAATATTTCCGATAAATCCGCATCTGTGACAAGTTCATGTATCGTTTCCGGGCTGTCAAATATGAAATCAAGAAAATCACCTGCAAGCAGGAGCCTTCTTAAAACCATATCATAAGACGGTCTATCGAATAAATGCAGTTCATCTGCGCCCCATTCCAGAGGAACAGTGGAGCGTCCTATCTCATGGTCTCTTTCTCTCCGTTCCCTGTTTTCGTCCAGTTTATCCCACCAGTACAGTACGTTTTCAAAGTCCTCCACTGTCCTTGCGCTTTCCTCAATGCGCCGGATTGCAAGGGCACGGGCTTCACGGTGGAGCATATCCCCGTCCGCTTCTGTTATAAAACTTTGCTCCCTGAATGTTGGGAGTTCGGTGTATTTTGGCATTTATAATCAGTCCTTTTCAAAAATATAAAAAAGTGTAGCAGTTTTTTCAAAAACACTTCCGTTTTTATAGCTGTTTTTCTCCTATTAGTGAAAGAGTAATCTTTTTCAAAATAAAATCAGTTACAAATAGAAGGGAGGGCGGCTTGTGGAGTACGGATAAAATAAAAATTCGGTTACTAAGTACGGAAGTCAGGGAGCTTAACAGTTCCCCGAACAATTATAAGGGATATGCGCTCGGTGCGCAAGAAAGGATTGTATGGCAGAAACATTAAAAGTGAATAATGATGTAGCAGAATCCAGCCCTGTTCCGGCTGGATTTTTTTACAGAAGAATCGGCGGGACACTTTTCAGGGTCAGGGTATATACGGGTTCGGGATATGCCGACACGCTGGATGAAAAAATTCCCCGGTTAATTTTGAATGAAATGGTGACAGGCGCAGAAAGTTATGTTAAGATGGATTCACCACAGATGAGCCAGCCGCCGGAAAGGAGTTCGGAATGAACAACAGGACGGCTG
>CAQBGY010000653.1 GCA_948759685.1 uncultured Eubacterium sp. | reverse complement strand
CTCTTTCCATAAATATAAAACAACTGCACACTTAATCGCCTTCTTATCGTTGTTATCAAACTCATACTCATCTGTTAACTTATCAAATACCCAACTATCCTGCCATTCTGTTGCAATAAGATTGCTTGCTTGTATAAATCTTTCCATAAAGGGAAACACCCAACTGTTTTCCGCTTTTTCTGATTTGGACAAATGAAATGCATTTATCGCTAAAATGTTTGGAGCGTGACAAGCAAAATATAAAAGGTCAAAATGATTCACTTTCTTTTTGGAGATGGCATTTTTCATCCGCGGAAAAAGCTGTAGCGTTTCCATATCGATCAACCGCTTGGCTGTCACTTCCCCTAATGCCGTCAGAGTAAGATCTTCACGTGAAATCAAATGATGTTGCCGTGCTAAAGTTATATAATCAGAAAGATTGGCTCCTATCTTTTTTCCCAGCAAAGTGGTTTCCAGTAGGTATTCGTGAAGGTCTGTCTCATCTAAAATAGTATGCGTTCCACACTGGAGTAAATAGAGAATATACGGAAGCGGGGAGTGGGAGGACGAAATATCTATTCCGGTATCTAATACTATTTTTTCGCGGTTCATGATTTTACCTTTAAATGTTTCGGCTTCATTCATATTACAGAAAATGAAGTAGCTTTTCCCAAATGAATTTAGTCCTAACCTGCCTGCACGCCCAAGAAAATTCTTGTATTCAGAATAAGACAGAGATCTCTTTGATTCTTGGCCCTCATATTTTATGTTATCTGCGATTATGACCACATCAGCTGGAAAATTGACCCCAATGCTTAATGTCTCTGTTGAAAACAAATACTGAATTGCTCCATCATCATGTAGAAATCCCCTTTCAATATACTCTCTAAGTCGTTGTGATAAACCAGCATGATGAAATGCAGTTTTAGCTTTCAAACATTTTGAGATAAGGTTGTATTTAGGTTCTCGTTGCAAATCTGACTGTCCAATACTTTGAGAAATAAAATAATGTCTCCCACTATTTAATTGACGCTCTGAAAAATCATATGCACATTTCTCCGCACGGCGTCGAGATGAGCAAAATATAATGACTTTGCTATTTGCGTTATAATCCCACTCTGGATTGTCAAGTAACCAATATAGACCTTCTTTCGTAATAAAGTTGTTTTGTTGCTCCTCATCTTTTTCTGTGTCATTAATAGGACTTGAGTATGCCATCCAAAAAGATTGTTTTCCATTCTGTATTCCATTTGGAAGCGGATCATAAAATGTCCAATAGCTTCCCCTCTTGGCGTCAACAAGTTTCTCAATTAATGGAATTGGTCGTTCATCGGAATAAATTATATTTCCATCAAAATAAGGAAGTATTTTCTCACAGTTATATCCTGAAGTGATTAAGCCCAACAGTCTTGGCCGCTTTTCGTCAGGCATTGACTGTATCTTAGCGAGCAACATTTCAATTTTCGGCCCGCGCTGAGAGTCTTCAATAAATTGCAGTTCATCAAATATAATTAGTTTGCATTGAGTTAAAATTTTCTCATTTCCATCGTTAACCAACAGTGACAGTAGTTTTTCATATACAGTGACAACAACGTCAAAACTTCCGTTGGAGATATTACGGTCAAACATTCTATAATCACTCGAAGATTGAAACACATTGAAACCGATGGATGAAAAAGTCTTAAGAAATGTCTTATATTTTTCAAAGACAAGAGCTTTAAACGGAGCTAAGTACAATACTCCACTGTTTATATTGTGAAACAGCGTATATGCGGTAGCTGCTTCGGCAACAAATGTCTTTCCAGATGATGTTGGAGCTTGAATAATTAAATTATTATTTGAAAAAAACAAATCTGGTTTGCTGAATACCTGCTTTTGCAAGTTGGTTAGTGCATCACTCTTATGGTGTGTTTTCCAGCATTCAACAAGTTCTTTCGGGAAAAAGTCGCATAGTTTGTCAATCTTCATATTGCTTACCTCAAGATCCTCAAATATCCCAATACAACAACTAATGAGTTCGTGATTATAGGGCATCTCAAATATATCTATCAACCTTTTGCCCTTAACATAGATCAGGGATAAAAAAGCAATGCAAAAGAGTGTAAAAGGTAGGTATACGGCATACAAATCTGATAAAATCTCTGTTGCGCTATCTGCGACAATAGTAGCATAATCGGGTCAGTATGCAACGTCAACGTAATAATTTCTGCACCGAATTCAGTGAAAATGAGTGTATAACAGTATATCTATGGGGCATCAGCCTGCGGAAATTCGAGCAGAAAGCGATCTACGGCTATACATCAAATTATCTGTTGGATCGGCTTCCCAAACTGCCCAGTTATACGGTATTTTCCCGACACCTGAATGCCCTTGCCCCCAGTTCTTCAGGCTTTGGCGAACTTTCGCCCCAAAAGCTTTTTCGCAAACCTTCTTTGATTTGCTTACTTATTATATGTGGTTACCCTTTTAGTTCAGCCGGAAAGTGGAACTGATGGCCAATGCTAAACGGTTCAGAAGTGCTCCGCCAAAGGAACGGCGGCTGAAGCGGAAACAATACTTATCAAGATAAGGCTACAAATTGCTTTTCGGCAGGCCGTGGTAGGTACCCAAGGTGATCGCTTCGGCGTTGCTAGATAGTGTTGTCACAAGGCAGAAAATGTGATAGAATAGAAGAAAAGGGAAAAGAGATGAGACGGATGGAGGACTATCATAGACACGATCTCAGTGACGAGGCATGGGAACGTCTGGAAGAGAAATTGCCAGGACGCAGAGGGATGTGGGGAGGAATCGCCCAAGACAACCGGCGCTTTATCAATGGAGCGTTCTGGATTCTTCGGACAGGTGCACCTTGGAGGGACTTGCCGCCGGACTATGGTGGTTGGAAAAACACGCACACCGACGATTTTGCCGTTGGCGGGATAAGGGGATTGGGGAAAATCTGCTGGAAACGTGGTACAGGCTGTCCTCGTACAGAAGGCCAGCTTCGATGAAGCCCCAGATCACCTGGGGGGCGATGCCTCTCTTTTGAAGATAGGCAAACACCCGCCGCT
>CAQBGY010000652.1 GCA_948759685.1 uncultured Eubacterium sp. | reverse complement strand
AGGGCCAATCCACTTTGTTCCCCCAGGGCCGTCCAGGCGGAGGAAAAATCGGTGCTTGCCGCCGTAGCGGTCACTACATAGATCACTGCCGCAGACGCCGCGAGGGCGGCCGCGCGCCGCCTCCACTGGGGTCTGGGTCTTCTCCGGATCGTCATAACTATGCCGGGCCTCCTTATCGTTGGTTGCTTGTCCCAGCATATTCGCCGCTTCCTTCAGTTATGACTGCAAGGCGGCGCTTTTCCACAACGGACGCCTGTTTCTCATGGACAGCCCATGACCAGCAGAAAACCAGTGGAAAAATTTTATCCTTTTTGCTACAATACACCACAGAAGCCCCCAAAGGCTGTTGTGGAGATAAGCGAAAATGAAATTGCGAAAATTCTTGTACTTATACCTTGCCTTGTGGCTTTCTTTCCCTTGCATCGTAATCATTATTTGGATGATGGACTATGATCTGCTGATCGGCACTACGGGGACGGCATTTCGTATACAGAGCATACTAAACTGCATTGCGGCGGTTTGTGGAATAACACTTGCGTTTCTGCATTATCGAGAAACCGAAAAAGCACTGAAAAATAAAGTTATACTTGCGATGATTGCTGGTGGTGCGGCCCTTGTATTGTTATGCTGGAATTTTCTTTGTGTCCTTCTTAATGGGGCGGAGGAATACCATAGCTTCACTTCACCAGACAACACGCATACCATCGTTATTGTGGAAAATGTCAGCTTGATTTCCGGGCAAGTTGTTTTATATGAGCGGGTCGATCCATTTCTGATTTATCCAAAAGAACGCATTATCACCGATGATGGACATAGACCAATCTGTGCTGGAGAATACTCGCTTGTTTGGGATGGAGATACAGTGATACTATCGGTTTCTGATGGGGCCGGAGGGAGCGAAACAATTTCAGTTGCATTGAATGAACGTTGAAAGCAGGTGGGAACCGTGGGATTAGCTTATTTTTCCATTTTTATTGTGATATTGGGGGCGGCGGCGATAGCAGTTGTTTTGCTGAAAGCGGCGTGGGAAATCTGGAAAAAGGCGCGGTTCAAATTTTTGGCACTTATCCCTTTGCTTTTGGGTGGTTTCTGTGCTTTTGTCGCACTTTATGTTTTGGCAATCATTTTGAGAGAGGGATTTTATTCATTCTGATGGGCTAACTGAATCGACAAGTCAAAAGTTGTGGGAGGACATAATAATGGAATACATATTTTCTGTAGAAGAAGCCACTCAAAAATTATTTACAAGACTTTCTGAAACGACAGGTTGGAAATACTTGAAAAGCCAACAATGCCTTAAAAAGACAGTCAGGGATTTGGTTTTTCAGATAAATTTTTTCACATCAAAATGGAACATTTCATATAAGAGGGTTGAAGTAAGCGCCGAATTTAAGCTGTGGTGCAAAAGTTATGGGAAATCGTCTGTAAACAATGTGATTGCAATGATGTCATATTGCCCGGAGCGGTGTACGTCTAATGGCGGAGCCTGGTATGATATTTCTACCGAGGAAAAACTTCTCTCTGCCTTTGATGAGTTAGACCGCAAGATACAGCAAACGGCAGGCAGTTTGTGCGCACAATTTGAACAGGATTATCTTCGAGGAGTGGAAAGCCTGTTCCGGGAACATTTTGATGAATATCGTGTGTATTTGGATTTCATCGCTGATAAGCTCGGTATGTCACCGGCCATACGGGAAAAGGCCCAGGAAATATATGACAGCCTTTCCGATGATATGCGGCAACAGGTATTGGCGTATCAAAACGGGGCAAGAAATAGCTTTTGGATGATTAACAGAAGCAATTTGAAATATATTGTCGATAACGATTTGATAAGCTTAATTCCAAGTAATTAGTATCGAAAACAGCATTTGTTTTATTACTACACGCAATCGAAAATTTAATTAACAGCAATGGCCGCTCGTAATCAAACGTCATTTTGACGCTCTGATTTTCGGGCGGCTTTCTATTTTCCCCAATTCTAACGGAGGCGCGGCGCGAGGGTAACGGGCTTGCGCCCCTACTTTTTCCCCGCAGCCCCGCAGGGCGCAGGATATGGAGCGGTAACAGACAGGGCGGCGGGATAGTCACCGCCGCCCTGTGGCAGTTTTTCTCTTGTTCGATAAATAGGAAATTTGAATGAATTATTTAACAGTTATGCCGTTTTGCTGAAATGAATAACATGTATTTAGCCTGCTTTTCACTTCATCGTCAACCCAAATATTTGTTCTTCGTTCAACTCCTTCTGCCGTTTTTATTGTCAAGATATGAGAAACCTCTTTTATTGACTTTTTGAGCTTTTCAAAATCTTGATAAGTTTTTAATCCTTTTGTGGTTTTTAAGGGTTCGTATCCGCCATCGACCTTATATTGGATCGTTTTGGGATATTGCAACTGCACACCCATGTAATATTCCGAACAAAAAGAATAAGAATAGGCCGTAGAACAATGTAGAATTTTATCTTCCCCTAAATTGAGCCACAACGCCACGGGAGAAATTCCTACCACTGGTTCATTGAAATTAGCGCGTTTGTATTGTTTTCCCTCATACATATGTAACTTCCCATAAATGCAGTTTGCTAAATTCGATGTAATTCCTCGCTGTAAAAAGAGAGAATAATCTCTTTTCCAGTCAATTTTTTTGCCGGAAAACAGCAGATCATATAAGCTGCTATATGCGGATAAATATTCTTGCAAACTGGATTCCGTATAATCAACAGGTACATGTGCACCAAAAATGACCAAATGATATTCTGATAAAATGTTCTCTAACTTGTTCGGTGATAAGAAAAAATTATACTTATTCCAGCCATTTACTAAATAATCCATTTATGTTTTGTCCCCCGATTTGCCGGTTAGTTTGCCGACCCAAGTATAGCATATCTCCCCGCTGAAAACAATCCTCGTTCTACCTCCGTTCCGCCTATCCAGACCGTCAAAACCCCTTCATTCTTTCACCCACGCTCTTTTCAGCGCCCCCGCCAGCTCCGGGATATCCCCATCCCTCAAACCCGCGTAACCCAGGATCACGCTGT
>CAQBGY010000651.1 GCA_948759685.1 uncultured Eubacterium sp. | reverse complement strand
TGAGGTCTACAGGCTTGAGGGAACTCGCCTCAGACACACTCAGTGAAACACTACCCGTTATTCTGCACTATCTCTTGGTTGATATAGTTTTGAGCATAAGAAAAAACGCCACTGATAAGCACATACAGCATGAATATTATAATTCTCATAAAATCACATTTTTATCTTTGATATTCCGACACATTCGCCTTCCTTATAGTACTTAAGAAGAACATATCCTTTGTATGTAATATTTGATAGAGCCTGTATATCATTCAACTTATACAATTCATTTCCATTAAAATCAAAAACTCTAATTTCCGTAATCTCTTCCGATTGATTGAAGTTAGTATCAACATAGTGATGTTTTTCATCTAATCCACCCAAATAATTTTGGGCAACATCAGACACTACACCATACGGCTTGAGTTCTATTGTATAAACTGCTTTACCTTATTTATTTTCCACAATAAAATCAATCCAAGCATAAAAAGGAGCTGTGATATGATCCGCAACACCCTTTACATAAAAAGGTTCATTAATATGCCATGTTTTCAATCTACTCCCATACTCCTCCTCCACTGAAATCATAATACTTTCTGAACCTGTATATGTTACCTCATAAAAAGCATCATACGAATCATATGGCGAATTATCTTTAACCTCAATAATCTTAGCCTGAACCTTTGGCTTCAACTCTAGATACACTTTAAATGGATATGCTTTTATTTCATTTCCATTATTCATACAACTAAATTCCAAAGTACAACATATCACACCATCTACAGTGACATCATAAAGTTACTCGTTTTCAATCTGAGGAACAATACATTTTAATCCTTTATCGTTTAAGGAAACAACACTCTCTTTTCCATTTCTTAATGGCATTCTAAATGTCCACTTGGGATTTGTTATTTCAGACATAGAACTATCAATATAAAATAGATGTTCTTCATACGCTGATGCAATACCATTTTCACCAATTTCATTACTCCTAATAGCAATTTTATTATTATCAAGGATATTCCATCCAAGAAAACCTAATATAGATTTTGTTATATTGTCTATCTGCAAATTATAGTCTCCTGTTTCAATCTCAGATGCCATCAGTCCTTTTTCCATTAATGTTAAAGGAAGCTTATTTTTAGTGTACGGTCCCTTGGCTAACTTATAATCTGATATTAGTTCTTTTACAAAAAATTCGCGAGATTCATCATTTACAAAAGATGTTAATTCAATATTTTCTTTCCCCCCCATTAATGGTATATTTGTTAAAAATTTATTATCAGAAGTGGTTATTAAACCATCAAAATATGAAAAGGCTCTTTTTGAACCAAAATAATAATTACCGTTATTATTAATTTTTATTGTTGACCCAAATCCTAATATTCTTCCAATAGCACGCACTAGTCCATAAGTAAGATTATTCTCATTAGCAGAAATCTTCTCACCGACACTATAATCCCAAGGTTTATTTTTATTAATATAAATTGTCCCATCATACGAATTCGAATTATGTGATGGAACAGTCCCATTATATACACACAGAGAATATGGATATAATACTCCTCCCAAGGAATTATATACTACTTCAGTTCTAATATCCTCGTCTATATCTGCATACTCAAATTTAATTTTTAATGGCTGAGAGTTTTCAATATTTGATTCCCAAATTATTACAGCAAATTCAATGCATTTTTGTACTTCAATCGGCACATCCGAATATGAACGAAGAATAGTCGTAGCTTTATTTGACAATCTTTGTTCTTTTGATAAAATAGGTATGGATATTCGCTCCTTACCTGGAACTTTATCATTAAATATGTCAGAAAAAATCAAAGTTTCAATCTCTTGTCCAAAAAGATTTACACTAACAGACATTATACAAAATAACAAAAGATATTTAATTCCTCTCATATTTATAGTTTTTTTATAATACTCTATTAGTCTACTTTTCAGAAAGACAATAATATCCTTACTTATAGTAACATCTTTTGATTCTATATATTACATAAATTAGTAGGAAATTATATCTTATCTAAAATGCATACTGTTATCACATTTTGAATTCAATCAAAATTATCAACAACCACACGTGCAAATATAACAAATTACAACATTTTACACAACAAAATTACACTTTTAATAATTCAAATCAATATAATTAACTTTTATTAAGCATATATACACTATGAGGTTGTTTGAAAACAAATGTGAAAGTTGGAGTCCATTCTCTTGAGATGGATTTCGGGATGAATTGAAGGAGCAATGCTGTGGCATTACCTCCCATGCGGGATGTGGTGTGGCATACGTGGAATGTCTGTGTGGTAGCGGATGACTGCGGACGCGTATGTCAGGTAGATTGAGGCTGACATTTATCTATGATGCACCGATATTTCGGTTTGACCCGAAATAAGGGATTTGTTAGGCTTATGAACTAATCCTTATGCCCGAGGCTATACAGCATCTGGAAGAGTGGCGGAAGTACAAGCGAACGAAAAGCGTTAAAAAATCAACAACTTATTTAAAAACTGAAAGAACATCCCGCCACAGGCACCAGGCAAGTGGAACAACTCAAGGGTAATCTATCGGGGTTCCGGAGCAGAAAAATCACTAAAGGAGACCGAATGATTTACAGCATTGAAGATGACAAGGTGATTGTAAACGCAGTATCGCTCTAAGGGCATTACGGAGACAAACAAGATACCCGAAATATATGTCTTGAGTTTACCGACACACGGTGTCGGGCGGTTACTTATAACGCATAAGCAAGAACGAATCGAGAGGTTGCGAAAGTTGATTTATATGCGTACATTTGCAATATGAAATTCAGCGACATCCCCTCACATGAAAATGTCAAGCGTCAACTGCGCGACATGGTGGCCGACGGGCGTGTGCCACACGCCCTGCTGCTTCACGGGCCGGCCGGGTCGGGTAAGTTTATGCTCGCACGCGCGTTTGCACAATATCTTCATTGCGAACATCCTACACCCGACGGTGAGCCGTGCGGCGCATGTCGTGCATGTCTGGCCCACGAGTCGATGAGCCATATCGACACG
>CAQBGY010000650.1 GCA_948759685.1 uncultured Eubacterium sp. | reverse complement strand
TTTATGGCAGGGCAGTTGAAGAAATCGCTTTCTTTGGAGATTGAAAGGTTTAAAGCTTCGCAAAAGAAAGGATTCTGTTTTATGTTCTGATATTATATTAAGCAAAGAATTACTATTTACGAATTTGGGTAACTTTGTGTAGAATTAAAAAAAGTTTAATATGGACTTGGCGGGAATTTATCATAAAGCAAATATTTTGATTGCTCAGACTTACGGTATAACAGGTGTACCGGAAAAAGGATATGTTATCGTTACTGTTAATAATGTTAGATATATTGTATATTTCTACAAAATAGAAAGTGGCTGGAATATTGAGAAAGTAGAAGAATGCTTATAACTGAATTCTGCCTCGAGTGGTGAACTATGTTCACCGCCCCGGCTTTTCAAATTCATTTCTTCTTCGTGCAGTGCTCTGTTTCAAACTTTCGCAATGTGGTTACGCTGAATCTTTTCTTAATGAACTTTTGGACATCGGATGCTTTGTAATACACTTCACTCCCGACAAATGCGTTCTCTAATTTTTCCCCATGCAGGTGTATTCGACAAGCAGCTATCTTGTATCGTATAATACATCTCCCGAAAGCGTGACATTGGTATAGTAAAACTTAATATATTCTCATGGATATAGCGACGCACGGAGGGGTCAAACAGTCCAATAAATGTACGTTTCCCATTTTTGCTGTTTTCCAATGTTGCTTCTGAAAAAATAGAAGAACATCCCGAACCAAATTTTGCAGTAATTGCATCATCCGAATTGTTATCGTAAAATGTCCATGAAGCAAGTCCTAAAAGCATATCAGGGGTAGCCAAAAAGAAAATCCCCACTACATTATTAAAGTTTTCAAGTTCAGTAATGGGTGAAATATTCAAATACTGCCTTGTCGTAATCTGCACATTTGCCTTTTCTACGAAATCAAGAACCAATTCTGAAGATTTCTTATATTTTTCTTTGCTTGAAACAAACATAGGCATTTTTTCATTCATGGTCGAAAAACCAGTATAGAATTTACCACCCATACACCCGATTCTATCGGCACTCAAAGAGATTGGTTCACCACCAATCAGCTTTTCAAACTCCTTAAAAAAACAACCGTTGATTTTTTTCAAATCATCATTAATCTGTTTATCAGAATACCAAAAAGCAAAGGGTAATTGTACCTTTTCTCCGAAAGCCTTTTGGATATTTTCTATAAAAACACTTACTTCCATTTGGTTACTCATTACATTATTTCTATATTTGTCATGACAAATATGGTCATTTGTTTGATATGACAAATATGTTTTTCAGCTTTTAACAAACTAAATAATATGGATATAGATAAAATGGTAAATCATAAAATAGCCAAACTTTCGGGTATAATCAAACGTCAAATATATCAAATTATATCAGAAGAGGGGCTGGACATAACGCCGGAACAGTGGGTTCTTTTAGTCAATTTATGGGAAAACGATGGTCAGACTATTGGTGATTTAGTTACACAGTCGCAAAAAGACTTTGCCAATGTTACGAGAATAGTTGAAAAATTATCCAAAAACGGATATATCATCAAGCGGAAAAATCATAAAGATGGACGGAGTGTTCTTTTATACTGCACCGATAAGGTAAAAACAATTATGCCGCATATAAATAAATGTCAAATGCTATCTCTAAACATCTCATTAAAAGGTATATCACAAGAAGAACAAGATACATTTCTTCATATCTTGGACAAGATTGAAAAGAACTGCATCAATTATCTGAACTCAACCAAGTAAAATTATCGTGTCAATTGACGGAAAATTTGATTGATTAATCAATTAAAATTTGAGGAAAATTGTAATTATACTTGTTGTGCAGTATGTAGTTTAGTTTATCCTTTTGTTTATACATCCAAAACGGACTAAACTTATTCTTGTTGACAGCAAATTATATGTGGCTGGCGAAAAGAAAAATAGTTTTCTTCTTTTCGCCAGCATTACTTTTATGATAGGTTAGTAATTTGAGGAAGCAATGAACTCCTTTATTTCTTCCTCGCTTGGAAGTTCTATCATGTACTTCTGTACGAAGATATTCGGATTTAATCCGGCAGTGGCATATTTCACTAATGTATCACCCTTTTCAGTACAAAGCAGAATACCGATAGGCGGATTATCATCCGGCTGCATCACTTCCGCTTTGAAATAGTTCAGATACATATTCAGTTGCGAAGCATACTCATGGCGGAACTTGTCTATCTTCAATTCCACAATAACATGACATTTCAAGATGCGGTGATAGAATACGAGGTCGGTAAAGAAATAATCCTCATCAATCAAGATACGTTTTTGTCGGGTTTCAAAGCAGAATCCATGCCCCATTTCCAGCAGGAAGTGTTGCAGGTTGTCAAGAATGGATTGCTCCAAGTCGTTTTCTGTTACTAAGGCATGCTCGTTTAATCCTAAGAACTCTAAAGTAACAGGGGTGTTGATAACATCTTTAGGCTGTAATAAGGTCGCTTGTTGCTGGACTAAAGCGGACAGGGCTTCTTTGTTTTTGGAGAGTCCACTACGTTCATAATATAAAGATGCTATTTGTCGTTCTAACTCCTTATATGACCAACAGCCACGAATGGTTTCCATTTCATAAAAAGCTCGTTTTACAGGGTTGTCAATAGCGGAGATGAGCATTAAATTAGAATATGTGAGTTTATTAAAGAGTCTATCTGCCGGAATTATCCATTCTTTTGCAGTTCCCAATTCGGCGGACGGTATCCGCCGAATGTTCATTGCAGATTCGGCGGATGGCAACCGCCGAATTGGTTCTATGAATTCGGCACTCAATGTGTGCCGAATTTGGATTTGTGATGCAATGTATTGTGTGATAGGTTCTTTCAGTTGTGGATAAACAAGGTACAGCCGTCTAACCTCTCGGAATCTTCGTTCATTCAGGCTTTTGTTTTCAGTCGTTGTTCCAGCTTCTTCAACAATTGTTCACCGTATGCGGCACGGTCTTCTCCGTTCTGTTCGAACTCCACGATATAGCAACCCATAAGCCAGTTACGGGAAGTAAGGGCAAGGTTTACAGCG
>CAQBGY010000649.1 GCA_948759685.1 uncultured Eubacterium sp. | reverse complement strand
AACCTTGGCTATCAGTATTCTATGGGATTCTTGATTGGCCTTGCAGGACACAAGCGTTATGCGTCTAAGACAGCTAAGTTTTTGATGCACGATGGAACAAATTTTGTTATTAATTCTGGTGCAAAGGCGCAAGATCAAATGGAATTTAATAAGCGCATTGAGCAGAGAATTAAGGCATATGTTTTGTCCAGAAGCAAGATTACGTCTGAGGAATATGATAGCAAACTTCGTGTTGAGTGGTATTTGTTTGCAGATGAGGCCAAGGAGAAGGGCTTCTGCGACTATATTATTGGCGAGGATTGTAGCCTTGACGAAATTCTGTAAAGGTGGTTAGGATATGGATGAATACCGTGGATTTCAGGAAATTATGTGTGATGATTCACGCTTAAATGATTTTTATGGAAATCGTAACGATAACATTTTCGATTGTCTGCAAAATGAATATGTTTTGATTTATGACATTGAGGGTCGGGTTAAGGACTTTTATCAATGGAATGGTTCTACATATGTTCCCGTTGCTTACAAGGCAATCAAGAATTCTTATACTGGAAATATTAAGCCAAGAAATCCCCAACAGCGACTTGCTATGGATTTGCTTTATAATGATGATATTACAGTAAAAATTCTATCTGGTTGTTTTGGATCGGGTAAAGACTATCTTATGGCATCAGCAGCACTGGATTTAGTGTTGCAGGGAAAGTATGATAGGATTATGTGGGTTCGGAATAATGTTGAGGTCAAAAATTCTAAGCCACTTGGATTTTTGCCGGGTGATGTGTTTGATAAGCTGTTACCGTTTGCAATGCCGTTGGCAGATCATGTTGGCGGAGTTGACGGACTTGAATCATTAATGGATGAAGGCAAGGTCGAGGTTGAACACTTAGGTTTTATTCGTGGACGTGATATTAAGCATACGATTATCATGTGTAGCGAAGCTGAGAATATGACGAAGGAACACGTTCAGCTTCTTTTAGGCCGTGTTGGTGATGGTTCTGCTCTTTGGTTAAACGGTGACTATAAACAGACAGATCATAAAACATTTGCTGAAAACAATGGGCTTATGATTGCTGTGGATCGGCTCAAGGGGCATAAACGTTTTGGTTATGTAAAATTGCTCAAGACCGAACGAAGTGAAACGGCTGCAATGGCTGATTTGCTTGACTAATAACTATATATTCAATAGAGAGGAATGATATTATGATTAATAATTTTATGTGTGAACGCTGTGATCACTATATGGTTTGCGAAAAGTTGAAGCCTCTGATGAAGTTTCATGAAAGCGCAAAGAAAGATATGATGATTACACTGACAATGGAAGAGTGTATGGATTATGCCCCTGACGCAGATGTAAAGGGTGATGATTCTGCAAGCGAAGATTAAGGGTGAGATATTTGCCCTCAGAAGGGAGTGATAACAGTTGGAACAAACAGAGTTTTTAAGCCGACAGTTTGATTTGCTCTCTCAACGTTTGACTGATCCTGCTATTGAATGGCAGGATATAGCGGATTTACGTGCTGAATATACAGGTGATGATGAACACCGTGATACAATTCGTAAGGGAGCAAAATTGTTCTATGAGTATTTAGAAGCTGGTTGGATTAAAAATCCGCTGGAAAGTTCTGCTGTCACTCCCACTGAAGCAACTGTTCAGATGCGTGAATTACGAAAAAAACGCTATAAAGTTCAAACTGAAAAGTTAGAATTAAATCGTTGGTTGCGTGAGAATGCTCGTGATGAATTAATTGTAGAGCATATTTGTCAAGCTATTACACAGTTGGAACCTTTAGTAATTCCTGATCCAATTTATACTGAATTATCTGACAGAGAAGGCGTATTACTGTTTGGCGATGAACATTATGGTACTGAATTTGAAATTTGTGGCCTCAATAATGAGGTAATTAATTCTTATAGTCCTGAAATATTTGAAAATAGAATGTGGAGTTTGTTAGATCAAACTATTTCTATTGTTAGAAAAGAAGGGTTTTCAAGAATTCGTGTATTTTCATTGGGTGATTTTGAGGATGGTTTGTTACGAGTTAAACAGTTGATGCAACTTCGGTATGGCATAGTAGAAGGAACCGTTCGATATGCGGAATTTATTTCAAATTGGTTAAATGAATTAAGCAAGTACGTTGAGGTTGAGTTTCAAACTACTAACGGAAATCATACAGAACTACGTATGCTTGGTCAACCTAAAGGGACGTTTACCAAAGAAAATATGAGTCTTGTAGTAGAATCAATTATTGCTACAAGGCTTGCGAATAATCCTAATTTTACATTTGCTAAGAATCCCACAGGATACATTTTTGCTGATATTCTTGGATATAAGTTGCTGGGCATTCATGGTGAAGTAAAGAGTATGGAACAGGCCATTAAGGATTTTTCGCAGATATATCGTGTTCAGCTTGACTTTTTGGTTGCTGGTCATAAGCATCATTCTCGTAGTGAAACTGTGGGTATTAATCAGGAAGTGATTAATGTCCCAAGTATCATCGGCGTTGATGATTATTCTTTGTCTATTCATAAAACCTCAAATGCTGGAGCAACATTCCTTGTTTTTGAAAAAGGCAAGGGTAAATCTATTGAATATGCAATTAAATTGTGAGGTGGTATATGAATAGGAATGAATTGATCGCAGATATTGCAAGTAGAACAGAACAATCTAAAAAGGATGTTGCAACTTTTATGGACGCATATGAGGCAGCGATTGTAAATGCAATTAGTAATGGTGATTCTGTTTCATTATATGGGTTTATGAAGATTGAACGCAGGGAGAAGAAAGAATATGTTGGGCATGGATTTGGAACAAAAGATAGGAAAGTTATTCCAGCACATGATTTTGTAAAAATTCGTCCCGGCAATTCTCTGACAGATTGCGTTAAATAATTGGTGCAGGAGGATCACCACTCCTGCCCGGTATGGGAGAATAGCTTAACAGGTAGAGCATTTGGTTGAAGCCCAAAGGGAAAGGGTTCGAGTCCTTTTTCTCCCACCAAAAATTTTTGAAACAAAATTTAAAATATCCCTTGACAATAACGGTATATTCAAC